>CAVKTR010000038.1:0-26199 GCA_963659325.1 Dysosmobacter segnis | reverse complement strand
CATGATTTATGCTGCCGTGACAATACGAAAATACACAAAAGCCCTATAAAGAAAGCATCAACATGAAACGAATCATTACCATTGGCCGTGAGCTCGGTCGACGGCTATCGGAGAAGCTACACATTGCTTATTACGATCAGGAGATCATCACAGAGATTGCAAAAAGAACCTCTATGTCAGAGGAATATGTGCGGCAGATTACAGAAAGCCGTCCCATCATGTCTTTTCCAATTCATGTCCGGCACAGTTTCTATCCCGTTCCAAATCCTGCATTCCAACAGTGTGTCTCCATCTACACCGAGTAGCATAAGCTGCTGCGGGAGCTGGCTGAAAAATCAGACTGCATTATTGTTGGACGATGCGCAGACTACATTCTGCGTGACACCAAGCCGTTGAGGATCTTCGTCTATGCGAATACGGAAAGTAAGGTGACGCGGTGTATGGAGCGCAAGCCGGAGGGCGAAAACCTGACCGAAGCGCAGATGAAGAAAAAGATGACGGAGATCGACCGCGACCGAGCAAAGTATTACGAGTTTTTTAGTGAGCAGAAATGGGGTGCGAAGGAAAATTACGACCTGCTTGTAAACACATCGGGAGCCGATATTAAAAGGCTGTCATCTGCCCTTTTGGGGTATCTGCAAAATATTATTGAATAGTATTATATAACACGGTGTCTTAATTTTTCGGAGGTATGCGGCTGCTATTTTTTCCCGGAAAATCGTTCTGGATATCCATAGAATGTTAGATGGTAGAAAGAATATCCATTCGCAGCTCGCGTTTTTCTTTGCGGTAGGCAGATGGAGAAAATCCGGTTTTTAGCCGAAATACTTTGGTAAAATAACTGGAATTACCAAAACCACAGCGTATGGAAACTTCGGTAATGCTTATATTGGAGGTAAGTAGAAGACGTGAAGCTTCCTGTAGACGAACATTTAAAATATGATCAAAAATCGTATATCCTATCTGCTTTTTGAATTCGCGGCAACAGGTGCTTTTTGCGAGTGCTGCTTGCTTGGAAATTTGATCTAGCGTAATGGGGGATGCATAATTGGCACGGATATATTCCAAAATTTTGCGTACCTGTGGGCTGATGGATGGAGTAGTTGATCGAGGCAGAGGGTGTTCGTTATTCACCAGATATGATGGGGTCACTTGTTTATGCTGGAGGGCTTTCAGTAGAGGAAGCACTCGCTGCAGTAGGAACCGATGGAACTGTTTTGGGAGAAGAGTTAAAAAGGATTGGTTATGAAGGAACAGTTGTACCTGGATATATTACACCGAATGCATTTCTTGAATTACATATTGAGCAGGGACCAATTATGGATGTGGAAGGAATTTCCATTGGGGCAGTAGAAAATTTGCAGGGAATTCATTGGCAACGTGTGACGATAGAAGGTGCAGCAAATCATGCGGGAACAACCCCGACTGCGCTTAGAAAGGATGCTGGACTAGCTGCTGCAAAAGTGAATGTATTCCTGCGAGAACTTATGGAAAAATCAAAAGGAGTTGCTACGGTTGGAACCATAGAATTTCAGCCGGATGCCGTCAATGTCATTCCATCCAGTGCTATGTTCACAGTGGATTTGAGAAATCCGGATAAGGAAAAGCTGGATGCAGATGAGGATGCACTTGCAAGTTATCTGAAGGAATTAGAAAAGACCGATCATGTGACTGTCAAAACAGAACGTATGACCGAATTTGATCCGGTTTTGTTTGATGAAGAAATTGTAAAAAAGGTGGAAAAGGCTGCTAAGGAAAGAGGAATTTCATCTCGACGTATGACTTCTGGAGCAGGACAGGATGCCCAGATGATGGCACGAATCTGTCCGACCGCGATGATTTTTGTGCCGAGTGTAAACGGTATTAGTCACAATCCAAAGGAATTTACTAATCCAAAGGATCTGGTAGCGGGTGCAAATTTATTTCTGGATGTTGTAATGGAACTTGCAGCAGTAAAATAAAAAAGAATAACAAACAGTTATTACAAAGGTGTAGAGTGAATAAAAGAATGCTCTGCACCTTTTTGTAATTATACAAAACAAAGGGAGGTTGTTTATATGGAAACAGGACATTTAAACAAAAGGTCATGGTTTGATCGAATTCTTGACAAGGTGGAGAAAATAGGGAATAAGCTTCCTGATCCGAACACGATGTTTTTGGCATTGATAGTGATCGTAGTCATTGCCTCTGCTGTTTGCAGTGTGCTGCATGTGCAGGTTGTAAATCCTGCGACAAATGAAAAGGTAAAAGCTTTTAATTTAATTTCAGCGGGTGGAATACAGTATTTATGGAATCATGATGGGTGGAATCCTGGTGGCGTTGGTTTTCCCAATGGTCATTATGCCGATGATCGGTGTGGATAAAAGCAAATGGATTATGCTGATGAGTATTTTGTCTATTTTAGCATTGCCACTTACGCTGCTTGAGTATTATTTTACAAGAGAACGTGTCACGGAAGAAACGCAGGAAGAAAAAGAATCGTCTATTGCATTCAAAACACAGTTAAAGGCAATTTTCACAGATAAATATATGATCGTGATTTATTTGTATTTTCTGATTTATACGTTCAGTTCATCGATTAAAAATATGAGTCTGGTGTATTTCTGTAATTATGTTTTTGGAACATATAATGAAGGAATCACACAGACACTTATTTCCGTGATTGGTGGAATTCCAATGGGAATCGGAATCTTTGCTGTCTGGCCTTTGGCAAAAAAATTTGGGAAACGAAATGTAACGCTGGCAGGTTTTATTCTGTATTCCATCGGCAGTGCCATTTGCTGGATTTTTCCAACGAATCTTACGATCATGCTGGTTGGACAGTTTATTAAAAATATCGGAGGACTTCCGTGTGCTTATGTATTTATGGCATTATTTGCAGATGTCCTGGATCATCTGGAGTGGAAGACCGGTTTCAGAAGTGATGGAACAGCCATGTCCATTTATAATATCATTGCGGTTGCGATGGTAGGTGTGTGTCAGGGGGGGTTAACGGGCTGCTTGCACATGCGGTGTATATTGCACCGGAGATCGTAAATGGTAAAACGATTGCGGCAGTTCAGCCGGCAGCGGTAAAAAGTGTTATCACGTTTGGGTTTGTTGGACTGGAAGCTATTACCGGCATTATAATGGCAGTATTGCTGAAAGTGCTTGATTTTGGACAGAATATTGCCGGGTATGTAAGTTTTTCTTTAAGTGCAGAGTCTGGAGATAAAATGAAACTGCGTTTTGGAGAAATGCTGGATGAAAACGGCGAATTTACACAGAAAAATATTCAATGTGCAAATAAAAAAGTTGTAACACCGCTGCAGCAGGTGATTTATACCTGTCGGGAAGGATGGAATGAGTATAAGACGAGGTTTTCTATTTTTGGATTTCAGGCCGGATGTGATCTGAATATGCCCGGCGGAAGCAACTATATGGAAAAAGCAGTGCTGCGGGCAGTGAAAGACGGAACGTTACCGGAAGAAAAGGTAGACGCATCGGTAAAGCGGATACTGAAACTTGCCTTCCGTGCGGAAGCATTGCGACAGGAGAAAGCAGCCTGTGATTATGAAAAACATCATGAAACGGCAAGGAAAGCGGCGGAGCAGGGCGCGGTGCTGCTGAAACACGAAGATGGTCTGTTACCGTTGAAGGAAAATAAAAAAGTCGCTGTCATCGGTGCCATGGCAAAAAATATGCGTTATCAGGGTTCCGGGTCAAGTCATATTAATCCGGTGAAATTAAGTCAGCCGATGGCATTTCTGAAACATGCTGTTTTTGCCGAGGGATGCAATGACCGTGGCGATACGGATGAGACCATGCTTCAGGAAGCTGTGAAGGCAGCAGAAAGCGCAGATGTTGCAGTTGTGTTTGCGGGACTTACGGAGCGTTTTGAATCGGAAGGATTTGACCGCGATTCCATGAAACTGCCAGAAGGGCATTTACGGATGATCGAGGAAGTGGCAAAGGAGAATGAAAATACCGTCGTTGTGTTGTTTTCCGGCAGTGTGGTGGAATGTGACTGGGCGGATTCAGTAAAAGCGATTTTGTATATGGGACTTCCGGGGCAGGCCGGCGGAGAAGCTGTGGCGAATCTGCTTTACGGAAAGGCAAATCCATGCGGAAAGCTGGCAGAGACATGGTGGAAACATTATGAGGATGTTCCATCTTCCGGATTTTATGGAAAAATGGATGATGCGTTATATGAGGAAGGCATTTATGTCGGTTACAGATATTGTGAAAAAGCCGGAGTAGAGGTGCGTTTCCCTTTGGGATATGGTCTGAGTTATACGACATTTGCATATTCTGAATTGGAAGTGGATGCAGATAAAAATACGGTGTGCGTAAACGTGACGAATACAGGGAATGCTGCAGGGGCAGATGTGGTACAGCTCTATATTGCGGCTCCACAGACCGGAATACACAGACCGGAATACACAGACCACTGCGTGAACTGAAGGGATTTCAAAAAGTATGGCTGAAACCGGGAGAAAGTGAGACAGTTTCTTTTCCGTTAGATGACAGTGCTTTTGCCATCTGGCAGGATGGATGGAAAGTTTCCAGCGGTATTTATAAGATTTGTATGGGAGACTTATCCGAGGATATAGAAGTAGACGGTGTTGCGATTGTGGTTCCGGAATGGCAGCAGGGAAGTTTTTATGAAAAATGTCATGGAAAACCTTCTCTGAAAGAATGGGAGAAAATGTCAGGAAAAACTTATACGCTGAAAAAACTTGTCCGTGGACAGTTTACGATGGACAACACGATAGAAGAAATGAAGGATTTTTCCATTTTGATGAAGGTCATCTATAAGGCGGTTGAAATGGTGATCGCCAGAGGGCTTGGTATCAAAAAGGATTATAAGAACCAGGGATATAAAATGATGATGGCATGCAGTGTGGGCAGTCCCCTTCGCAGCATGCAGATATCCGGCGGCATCAAAGGCGGAATCATGCCGGGACTGCTGGAGATGGCAAATGGTCATTTTTTACGTGGATTCGGGCGAATGCTAAAAGGTGAATAAATGGACGAAAAGAGAGTGAATCTGCAGTGGGTTCACTTTTTTTCGTATACAGAGCAGAAAATTTCTATCTGCGTTTTAGAAAGTTTTTATGTTTTTTTCATGGAAAAGACAAGGGTATATGGTACAATTGTTATAAATATGGGGATTACGAAGGTAAGGAGAATTATTCAGAAATGGATGAGAAAGTGAAAGCAACAGATATAGAAAAAAATGTAAACGAAGAAACAGATAAAGATACTACTCTGAAAGACAAGATGGTTGAAGCTGAATGCATGGAAGCGAATATGGAAGACCAATCCGAGGAACTGAACGAGTCTGGATCGGAGGAAGCCACAAGTTACCTGCCTCTGGCGGCCGATCAGTTGGATCTGGCAAGACAATATAAGCAGATGATGCTGTTTTATGAGGCCGGAATCCGTCAGCTGACGACGAAACTGCAGATTTTAAATCGGGAGTTTGAGCAGAGCAATGACCGCAATCCGATTGAAAATATAAAAAGCCGTATCAAATCAGCGGAGAGTATCGCGAAGAAGATGGAGCGAAAAGGTCTGCCGATGACGTTAAGCTGCCTGACAAATAATATTTATGACATTGCGGGCATTCGTGTGATCTGCCCATTTATCACAGATGTGTATGAGGTGGCCCGGATGCTGCTCAGCCAGACGGATGTGGAATTAGTACAGGTGAAAGATTATATTCGGGAGCCGAAAGAAAACGGTTACCGCAGCCTGCATCTGATCGTAAAGATCAATGTATTCTTTTCGGATGGCATGCGTCAGGTTCCGGTGGAAGTGCAGATGCGGACCATTGCCATGAATTTCTGGGCAAGTACCGAGCATCAGCTGCGTTATAAAAAGGATAAAGTGTTCACACCGGAGATGCACGAACGACTGAAAAAATGTGCGGATATCATGGCGGATGCGGATTATCAGATGCAGAAATTGGCAGAGGAAATTCATTTTTAGAAAAGAAAATAATACAAGGACGAATGTATAAAGAGAGAAACTTGCGGAAAAAATCTGTTTCTGATATGATGTGCATCGGTGCATGAAAGATATTTATAAGTGCAGTAAGTAAAAGAAAAGCAGTTACAGAAAAAATACTGCATATTTGCTGTGATCCGGGAGAATTTGAGATAAATTTATGAGTGAAAAATATACAGATAGAAAAAATGTGAGTAAAAAGCATGGCAATGACAATAAGAAAAAAGACGGTGCGGCCTGCAAGGTCGCAAAAAAATGTGGTGGATGCCAATATCAGGGTGTCTCATATGAAAAACAGCTGCAGGACAAGCAAAAAGCAGTCCGCCAGTTAATGCAGCCGTTTTGTAAAACAGAAGAAATTACCGGAATGAAGGATCCGTACCACTACCGAAACAAAGTGCATGCAGTGTTTGCACGAAAAAAAGACGGTACGATCATTTCCGGTGTTTACGAGGAGGGTACACATCGGGTCGTTCCGGTGGAAGCCTGTCAGATCGAGGATGAAAAAGCCGATGCCATCATCAATGACATTCGTGGACTTTTAAAATCTTTTAAGATAAAAACATATAATGAAGATACCGGTTATGGTCTGCTGCGCCATGTGCTGATCCGCCGCGGATTTACGACAGGTGAGATCATGGTTGTTCTGGTGCTGGGGTCTCCGGTGATGCCATCCAAAAATAATTTTGTCAAAGCATTGCGGAAACTGCACCCGGAGATCACAACGGTTGTGCTGAATGTGAATGACAAGCGTACCAGCATGGTACTTGGTGATCGTGAGACAACGATTTACGGAAAAGGTTATATAGAAGATGCGCTGTGCGGATTGATGTTTCGGATTTCTTCCAAATCTTTTTATCAGATCAATCCGGTTCAGACGGAGAAGTTGTATGGAAAGGCCATGGAACTTGCCGGATTGACCGGAAAAGAGCGTGTTATTGACGCATATTGTGGCATTGGAACCATCGGCATGGTCGCTGCAAAATCTGCAAAAGAAGTCATT
Source organism: Dysosmobacter segnis (assembly GCA_963659325.1). Taxonomy (GTDB): domain Bacteria; phylum Bacillota; class Clostridia; order Lachnospirales; family Lachnospiraceae; genus Eubacterium_I. Next base: position 19,205 of record CAVKTR010000038.1, on the reverse strand, counting down.
GGTGTAGAACTGAATCCGGATGCAGTGCGGGATGCCATCAAAAATGCAAAACGCAATCAGATGAAAAATATCCGTTTTTATCAGGATGACGCCGGACGTTTTATGGAGAAGATGGCGGCAAAGGGCGAAAAGGCAGACGTTGTATTTATGGATCCGCCAAGAAGTGGAAGTACGGAGCAGTTTATGAAATCTGCTGTAACGCTGGCACCGCAGAAGATCGTATATATTTCCTGTGATCCGCAGACCCAGGCGAGGGATCTGAAATATCTGACAAAGCATGGCTATAAAGCAATGGGGGCCTATCCGTATGACATGTTCCCATTCACGAAGCACGCAGAAAATATCGTTCTTCTGGTGAAAATCCAGAAATAAAACAGGCATATACCAGATGATAATGGAAAATTGACGGTATTCTTTCGCAGAAAAATCTGGTACAATAAAACTTAACGATATTGTTAATTTGAATGTTCATCGGGAGAAGAAGTTTGGCGAAAGAGAATTACAAGATAGATAAAAAGAAAAAAATTATATTTTATTTCCTGATGTTTGCGATTTTGTGCTGGTTTTTGATCATGGAAGTTTTCGGGACAAATGAGCGGGACAGCAGTGAACGCATTCAGGATCTTACTTATCATGGAACATTTACCTGGGAAAAATCGGATGGGAGTACGGAACAGATTGAGATACCGGGAACTTACGATGTGGCGGCCGGAGAGACGATGGTGGTGAAAACGCAGCTTCCAGGGGATTACGCAGCACCAACCATCGCAATTCGTTCCTCTCTTCAGGATGTGCGGATCTATGTGGATGGGGAGTTGAGATCGGAATACGATACCACGGGTACCAGACTGGCAGGAAAAAATTCAGCCAGCCGGTATGTGTTCTGTCCGACTTCAGCGAAAGATGCCGGGAAAGAAGTGCGCATTGAACTGACCACTCATACCGGGAAGTATGCCGGTGTGGTGAATACGGTTTTCTGTGGTGAAAAAGCAGAGATTTGGGAATACATATTCGACTCTTATGGACTGGAGACGGTTATCGCATTTTTCCTGTTATTTGCAGGAACGGTCACAGTGATATTCAGTATCGCGCTTGGAGTGGTATATCATTCCAAATTTGATATGGAATATCTGGGCTGGTGCATTATCATGGCGGCCGGCTGGATGATCGGAGAATCAAAACTGAGACAGTTACTGGTGCCGAATGCCTCTGCACTGGCGGCATTGTGCTTTATTATGATCATGTTGTCTCCGCTGCCAATCGTATATTATATTGACAGTATGCAGAATGGAAGACATCAGAAGTTGTTTTCCTGGATCGGGTATGTGGCAGCAGCGAATTTCGTGGTCTGTTGCGCACTACATCTGACCGGAGTGGCAGATTTTATCCAGACAATGCCGGTGGCACATACAATCCTTGCATTGACACTGGTACTGGTGATCGGAACCGTGTGTTATGATCTGTATCATGGATATGTCCGCAAAAATCGCTATATTGCAATTGGCATGCTTGTGGCAATCGTATCAGTGGTAATTGAATTGGTGTCAGTATATTTTGTAATATCCATTTCCGGTATTTTCATGGGAATCGGTATGATCGTGCTGCTGTTTGTAAATCTGGTCAGAACGATACGTAATGTACAGGATATGGAAAATATCCGTCAGCGTCAGGAACTGAAAAAACGCAGAAAGCAGATGGAGACAATGTCTTTGCAGCTGATGCAGACGTTATCGACGACGATAGAAGCGAAAGATGAGTATATCAGGGGACATTCTCATCGAGTGGCTGAGTATTCGGCTCTGATCGCCCGGGAACTGGGATGGAAACAGAGGGATATTTCAAATCTGCGCAATGCGGCACATTTGCATGATATTGGAAAAATTGGTATTCCGGATGCAATCCTTAGCAGGCCGACAAGGCTGACGGAAGAAGAATATGCGGTGGTGAAGGAACATACAGTGATAGGCGCAGAAATTTTAAAAAATATCACGCTGATCGATCAGGCGATGGAAGTCGCAAAATATCATCATGAACGATATGATGGAAACGGATATCCTGAAGGGTTGAAGGGAGATGAAATCCCGTTGTCAGCCAGGATTGTGGCAGTGGCAGACAGCTATGATGCAATGCAGTCCAGAAGAAAGTACCGTAATTCTCTTGAAACAGAGGACATTTATAATGAAATAGCAAAAAATCGGGAAGTGCAGTTTGATCCAGTGATAACAGATGCTTTTTTAAAACTTTTGCGGGAAGACAGACTTGTGATTGATGAAGAAAAGCGCGGAATGGATGAAGAATACAGCACTGCAGATATGGAAATGGAAATAGAAAAGTTTATTTCAAATGTAATGACGACTATGAGGACGCAGGAGGATAGTGAGGGATTTGACTTCCTGACAGGGCTTCTTATGCGTAACCGCGGAGAGAAGATGGCGACACAGTTTATGCATCAGAATAACGGTTATCTGGTTTTTCTGGATATGGATAATCTGAAAAAAATTAATGATATCTATGGACACAAAGCAGGCGACCGTGCATTGAAGTTGCTTGGTTCCCTGTTGCTTGAATATACCCAGAATTCCGTGGCATGCCGTCTGGGCGGTGATGAATTCCTGATGTTTGTACCGGAAGTTTCAAAGGAGAAGATATCTGAAATTGTAAGTAGTATTATCGGAAAATTCAAGGAAGTGCGGAAACAAGATGTGGAGATCCGATATGCGTCCGTTTCGGCTGGAATCTGTGAGACGGTCAAAGGAGATGCTTTTGAAGAATGTTATTCAAAAGCAGATAAAGCATTGTATTATGTGAAACAGAATGGAAAAGACAATTTCTTCTTCTACCAGCAGATGGAAAGTCAGGACATGAAAGATTACGGAACCGGAAAAGATCTGGCGCTGATAGCGAAAGCTTTGCGGGAAAGCGGAAATTACACCGGTGCACTGGATCTGGATTATCGGGAATTTGCAAAAATTTACGAGTATATGAATCATCTTGGTGAGCGTTACAAATACCGGTGTTATCTCGTTATGGTTACCATGGACACCACACCGGATTATGTGATGTATATTGAAAACATTGAACGTGCGCTGGAAAGTATGGAACAGGCAATCCGGCAGAGAATCCGAAAAGTAGATGTCTGTACCCGTTACAGTTCCATGCAGTATCTGATCATTCTGTTTGAGGCAGACGAGACGCAGATACCGAAAGTTATGGACCGTATTTTCATGCAGTATTATAAACAGTATGATAGGAGTAATGTTATTCCGAAGTATGAATATATTCCGATGATGGAAGAAAAAGAGGAGCAGTGATGAGATCACTGCTCCATTTTTTCAAGTTTTTTTTTCAAACAAGATTTCTTAAAGTTCCAGAATATAATAGAAAGTACGATGGCGATACCATCGGTCAGTGACTGACCAAATGCCACACCGTTGATGCCAAACAGTGCGTTCAGCAGATACAAAAGCGGGATAAACAGCAATCCCTGACGGAGTACGGAGAGAATAGTGGCATAAACAGCGTTGTTCGTGGACTGCAGACAGTTCATGTTTGTAAACAGAATGCCGATAAAAGGTCCGGACAAAATGTAACCGATCAGCATTCTGACACCGTAGTAAACAACATCAGAATCACTGATAAAAATACGGACGATCGGTTCACGAAAGGCAAAGAATGCTGCGGCAGACAAAATACCGATGATAACGCAGCACTTTTTGGTAAAACGGTCTACTTCGATGAATCGCTTTTGATTTCCGGCGCCATAGTTATATCCAAGAAGAGGCTGTACGCCATTTGCCAGACCCATCTGGAGGAAGGTAACAAACATATTTGCCTTAAATACAATGCCGATAGCGGCGACCGGGGCATTCCCGTATGTAACCAGAATCTGATTTAAAACAATCATGGATACACTCATCAGTGCGGAAAAAATAGCAGTGGGAAGTCCTGTGGAACATACACCGGTAAAAATGCGGTTCTTACAGGTAAAGTATTTTGCGTGAATGGAAAATACTTTGCTTTTTTTCAGAAAATACCAGAGGAAGTAAAGGCTGGCCAGTATATTTCCAATTGTGGTGGCAATAGCTGCACCTGCAGCACCCATACCAAGACCGCTGATAAAGATTGGATCGAGGACGATATTTGCAATCGTTCCGATCATACTGCCGATCATGGCTTCCTTACTTGCACCTTCTGCACGGACCACAAAGCTGGAGGCTGCGGACCAGATAATAAACGGGGAACCGTAAGCAATGTGGAAAGTATATCCTTTTGCAAGCTCATAAGTCTGGGTATTGGCACCAAATAGATGCAGAATCGGGCTCATAAACAGGTATAAAATCAGCATGAATATAATACCAACAATGAAAGAACCGTATGTTATAAATGCAGACGTGTTTTTGACCCGTTTTTCATTTCTCTCCCCCAAAGCCATGGAAGCAATGGCACTTCCACCCATTCCAAACATGTTTGCAAAGGCCATCAGTAAGATAAAAATCGGGTTTGTAAGTCCGACGGCGGCGACTTGCAGGGCATCACCGGTCTGGCCGACAAAGAAAGTATCTGCCATGTTGTAGACGACGGTTACCAGACTGCTGATAACACTTGGAATGGCCATTTTAGCAACGGCTTTTGAAATTTTCATGCTGCTCATCAGCTCGTGTTCGGCCGAAGCAGCAGTTTGTGATGGAATTGTTGTTTCTTTCATATTTTAATTATCCTATCCTTTCGTAAATGTATCTTGAAAAATCCTGTTACGGAAGTTAAAGTGATTGCTAATCAAGATTTTTTAACATTTTTTCGGCCAGACGCAGAAATTCCTGCTGTTCTGAGTCAGAAAGACCTGTAAGAAGCAGGTTTTCTGTTTCGCTGATCTGAGCGCGGAGCTGCTCCTGAATGCAGGCGGCTTTTGAGGTAAATACAATTCGTTTTAAGCGTGCGTCCTGAGGAACCGCTTCCCGGCAGATCAGTTCTTTCTTTTCCAGGTTTTTTAATACTTCTGTGGCAGTGGAGGGACGCAGACCAAATTCTTTTTCGATATCTTTCTGGTAAATATTATGTGTGGCAGATTCAAGCAGGATATAATCGAGAATCATTCCCTGGGAGCCGGTAATCCCGATGGCTTCCTGCGCCAGGTGAGAACGTCTTCGTAAACGATTTGAAATCCGGTTGATCATTTTTCCTGTTTCCATAAATAATCCTTTCAAATGGCATGTTTTTGTATGAACAAAAAATCTGATATATGATGAGTAAATGCATAAAAATACTTCGGTTCCTAAGTATTTTAAAACGGAAAATTTAAAATGTCAAGATAAAAAGAAACTCTGTAGGAGGGGCTTACAGAACTCGGAAAATGAATTTGTATTTTTATAGAGATGTTTAGTTATATGTTATTTTGGGGTGGTTAGAATAGCTCGAAAAAATAGAAGAAAATTGTAGAATGGTGATTTGTTCTTGACATATGCGCAAATATTGTTATACTAAATGGCGTCGGACGGTACAGTAAGGCTGTACCCTGCAAGGTGTTTTCAAGGATTTTGAAAATTCCCGGACGGACGTGAAGAATCATGAGCCAGATAAGACAAGTTCTTATCTGGCTTTTTTGAGTTTAAGAAGGAGAAAGTATGAATTTATTAAAAGATAATATCAGATCATTATATTTTAAATTTTTGATTCCATCTCTGGGCAGTGCGATGGTTATGTCTGTATACACCCTGACAGATGCGGTGGTAATCGGAAAAGGTGTCGGCGCGGATGCGTTGGCAGCACTGAGTATCACGACACCGCTGCTCTGTATTTTGATGGCAACCGGTATTTTATTTGGTGTCGGTGGATCGGTACAGATGAATGTGCACCGCGGAGCAGGAGAAGAAAAGAAAGCGAATCAGTATTTTACTCTGTCACTGATTTGTATGATCGTAATTACGGTAATACTGTGGATTGTTTATGTTACTGCAATGGAACCGTTGCTGCGGCTGATGGGGGCAAATGATACGCTGTTTCCATACGCGATGGCATACATGAAAAAGATTAATATGTTTTTGCCGGCAGCAGTATTTTCAAACTTTGTTGCAATTTTTATCCGTGCAGATCATGATCCGAACCGAGCAATGGCCGGTGTCATCGGTGGTGGTATTTTAAACATTATTCTGGACATTGTATTTGTATTTCCATTGCAGATGGGAAGTGCCGGAGCGGCCTTAGCGTCTGCGTTAGGTATGCTGCTTCAGGTTCTGGTCGGTGGAAGTCATTTCCTCAGCAAGAAAAATGAAATGAAATTGGTGATGCCGGGGTATATTTTGAAAGGCATTGGAGTGATTGTTACAAATGGTATTCCAAGCTTTTTCAATGAGTTTGCAAATGGATTTATTGTGCTGCTTTTTAATGTACAGATTTTGAAATATTGCGGTGCATCCGCATTGTCTGTATACAGCGTAGTTTCAAACTGTGTCATCCTGTTCAATTCACTGTTTACCGGTGTTGGCCAGGCGATTCATCCGGTGGTTTCTACAAACTTTGGTGCGGGAAATATGGGGCGAATCCGTGCAATAAAGAAGATGTCCTTTATCACGATTGTGATTCTTGGTGTGGTATTTTCCTTAAGCGGCATTTTATTCCCGGAACTGGTATGTGGCATTTTCCTGAAACCGGAAGGAGAGATTCTGGCACTTGCAAGAGTGGGAATCCGCCATTATTTCTGGGCATTTTTACCGATGGCGCTGAATGTGTTGACGGGATATTACCTGCAGTCGATCCTTCAGGCGAAACGGTCGCTGTGCATTTCCCTACTGCGAAATATTGTACTCAGTACGATTTTCATCCTGGGATTTCCAATCTGGTTTGCACCGGAAAGTCTGTGGTGGGTAATGCCAGTGGTAGAAGTGCTGGTGCTGGCGTTGAGTATAAAATTTGTAAGTAGGTAACAGTGTGGCATTGAGCGCGTGATCTTTAATGTGTTTGAGGATATTAATCTGGAATTATATAGGAAATTAATCTTCCCAAAAATCTTTTGATGAAAAAATATCCATGGCATCCATATGCGCACTGCAGATCAGTGTCACATGAAACTTGCGGGCAAGTGCCACGGCGCGGTCGGTAGGAGCACCATTGCTGACTAAAACAGGAACTCTGGAGCGGATTACTTTTTCCATCATATCGTCCGGAATACGCCCACTGGAAAACAGGACACATTTTGTCAGGTCAAGTCCGTCAATCAGTGCTTTTCCGATGGCTTTGTCCAAGGCATTATGGCGGCCGATGTCTTCGCACAGATAGCGAATCTCTCCCTCATACATCAGGAAACAGCTGTGAATACCGTGGGTTTTCTGATGAAGCGGAGCACCTTTACGAAAAGCCTGAATCAGATCAAGTGCCTGGCGGTAGTCAAAATCAAAGCCCGGAAGAACAGAGACCGGTTCAGCATCATCCTGTTCAGAAAGCAGATTGCGTCCAAGCATGCCTTCTTCACCGCAGTCACAGGCACGGACTTCAATGGGCTTTTTGATTTTTCCGAGTGGCCGTGCGGTTAAAACTCTGGCACGGACACCATCACGGCAGATATAAATGCTGTGAATGTCTTCGATACCATGAATCCGTCCTTCTGTGTACAGATGACCAAGTACCAGTGCCGGCAGATCCTGAATGGTACAGACCAGTTTTAATGCCAGATCCTCATTAATATAAACCGATAACAGATTTTCATGAAGAATGATTTTCTCTTTTTTCTCAAATGTGTTGCTCTCCGGGCGGTAGCAGATCATGGCCTGTGTTTCTACTGCCGGCTGAGCGGTGCATAAATCTTTTATTTCCATAGCTATATTTTTTATCCCCTTATTAATTCAAGTTGTGTTTTTCACATGAGTATTTTTTATCGTTATTTTATCAATTAAAAAAATCTCTTTTTGAATAATGCAACAGATTTTTTGCGATACTATTGCACTTATTCTAATACAAAAAAATGATGATTGTAAAGATGGTTTCTGAAATGAAATCAGTAATAGTAAAATTTCTGGCTGAAAAATAATATATTAGAAAATTACTTTGCAGCAGATATAAATGATAGCGTATGTGAGAACTGAAAAATAGTACTTGATAAAAGTGACTCTTTGGAGATATAATAAAAATATCTCTAAGGAGTCATTTTTTGGATAATGAGTGGGGGAAAACGATGAAAAAGTTAACGTTATATCATGGATCCGGTCTGGTGGTTCAAAATCCGGATGTATTATATGGAAAGAAGAATAACGATTACGGACAGGGATTTTACTGCTCGGAATCTGCGGAGATGGCCAGAGAATGGGCTTGTCCATGGGAAAAAGATGGTATTTTGAACCGTTATTGTCTGGAGACGGACGGAATGCGTGTATTTCATTTAAAAGGTGATACAGAGGAAGTACTGTTGATCTGGATCAGTGTATTGTTATCAAACCGAAAGCTGAATCTGGATACGGAGGAGGCCAGAGCGGGGGCTCATTTTTTACAGAGCCGCTATTTGATGAGTCTGGAGACAGCGGATCTGGTGGTCGGATATCGTGCAGATGATTCCTATTTTTCCTTTGTGAAGGACTTTCTGAATAACCGGATTTCACTGGCGCAGCTGCAGCAGGCACTGCAGCTGGGAACTGTGGGGGAGCAGATTGTGATCAAAAGCCAGCGGGCAGCTTTCGCATTGGAATTTCAGGGATATGAAGTTGTAGATTGGAAAGAATACTATATGAAGCGGCTGCAGCGGGATCAGGCTTTGCGGAATATGTATCAGGAACTGAGACAAAAGCCGGAGGTTTCCGGAAGATATATGAGAGATATTGTGTGTGATCGAAATAACAGTGTGAAATAAAGCGATGGAGAAAATTTTGCACTACTCATTAATTATATAATGGTAGAAGTAGAAACAGCAATTCTGATAAGATAAAAAGAATTACTGTAGTTGATCTGGAAAAAATATGGGAGGAAATGAAAGCGTGAGAGAACAGAATGCTTATAGCGACCGGTATATAGAAGATGCCATGTGCAATATGGCGAATCTGATGGATTACGTAGTAAATGATCTGCATCGGGATCCGGATGAATTTTTTCAGTTATTTGAAGCCAGTGGAATTGCCAGGGAGTTCGGACATGGAAATCCAAAGTATGTGTCGGGAATGTCAGGGCAGGAGCTGGTGATCGAAACGTATTTTGTGATGGGATTGAGAGAGGAACTTCCGGAGCAGGCAGTTCGGACGAATCATACACCGGAGTATTGGTATGGGCGGATGCTTGCTTATGCGCAGTGGAGAACCGGGGCGGAATTTCGAGATATTCTAAAACACAGACCATGTGCAAAGCTGAACGATTATTATGTGATATATTATGATAAGGATGATGACAGTTTTGTACAGGAGTTGTATATTGAGATACAGGAAACAAATACGAAGGAGACAAATCTGGCCTTTTATCGAAGAATGCGTGCGTATAGCCAGCGTTTGCTTTCTGAAAAATCAGGTGTTTCTCTGCGGGCCATTCAGCAGTATGAGCAGAGACAGAAAAGTATTAATAAGGCGGCGGCAGAATCGGTGCTGGCGTTGTCGGACAGTCTTGGGTGTATGCCGGAAGACTTAATGGAGTAAAAAATGGCATGAAATAATTGGTGTTACTGAAAGAAGGAATAGACATGACATTTGTACAGTTGAAATATATATTAACCATTGCGGAAACAAAATCACTGAATAAAGCAGCAGAACAGTTGTATGTATCACAACCATCGTTGACCAATGCCTTAAAGGAACTGGAAAAAGAAGTGGGAATTACCATCTTTTTTCGTACCGGGCGTGGTGTGACCCTGACTAATGATGGTGTGGAATTTTTGACATATGCCCGTGAAATTTATCGGGAGTATGAACAGCTGATGCAGCGTTATGGCGATGGCGGTTCTTATAAAAAGAAGTTTGCGGTATCCACGCAGCATTATTCTTTTGCAGTAAAAGCATTTGTGGATGTGGCCAAAAAGTTAGATATGTCCAAATATGAATTGGCGATCCGGGAGACGAAGACGGCTGAAGTCATTCAGGAAGTAAGCACGATGAAAAGCGAGATAGGTGTGTTATATCTGAGTGAATTCAACCGGAAATCTATGGAAAAATTATTCAAATCCGCAAATCTGGAATTTCACCCGCTGATCACCTGCAAAGCGTATGTGTATTTGTGGAAAGATCATCCGTTGGCAAAGGAACCATATCTGACACTGGAGCAGCTGGAACATTATCCGTGTCTGTCTTTTGAACAGGGAGATGACAGCTCCTTTTATCTGGCAGAAGAATTGTTTCCTACCAATGAATATAGTCAGATCATTCATGCAAATGACCGGGCAACGATGCTGAATCTGATGGTTGGATTGAACGGATATACGCTGTGCTCCGGGTTGATCTGTGAGGAACTTAACGGCAGCGACTATCGGGCGGTGCCGTTTCGAAATGAAGGACAGACCGATGATAAAGAGGAAGAAAATCAGATGGAGATTGGATATGTCACCAGAAAAAATCTGATTTTGAGTAAACTGGGACAAGAGTATGTGGAGGCGTTGCGGGATAGTTTCAGGTAATTGTGTGGTTTGTGGTTAAAAAAATGAGTTAGTGAAGGCACCAGTCATCAATCTTACCTCTGCCGCTAACAATCGCTGGCCGAGGAAAGATTGCCTGCCTGGTGCCATATACGTTTTGCTAAGCATACATTTTAGAATCATAAAAGAGTATGCTGAATATAGCGATATTGTGTAAGTTACAATCATACCTATTTAATACGTAAATAAAAATCAGAGAAAAGTTCCTCAACGAACGGCTAGTGAGTGAGGAACTTTTCTCTGATTTTTTCGTATCCTAGATTTTTATTATTATATAAAAAATAACCAGTTATAGCAAAAATCTATAACTGGTTATTTTTTTTGTGTATTAGACAGCCTCTATTTGATGTGATAGTATCAATGACATGCAAAACCTATTAAATAAGTATGAATAATAGGAAATATAAAAACGGGAGGAAAAACAAATGACAGATGTTCTGATCATCGGAAGTGGACCGGCAGGCATGACCGCAGCGATTTATGCAAAACGTGCCAATCTGGACGTATTGGTAGTAGAAAAAGAATATGAAGGAACCGGTCAGATGGCAGAGAGCAGCCGCATTGACAACTATCCCGGTTTTTATGGAAGCAACGGTTATGAGTTAGGTGAAAAAATCCGGGAACATGTAGAAACACTTGGTGTTGCATTTTTTGAAGGCGAAGCAGTTTCCTTTGAAAAAACAGCTACAGGATTTAAAACTACACTGGAAAGTGGCGAGGTGCTGGAGAGCAAAACAGTGATCTACACCGCGGGAGCCGCACATCGAAAACTTACCGTTCCGGGAAGTGAGAAATTCGAAAACAGAGGAATTTCCTACTGTGCATCCTGTGACGGAGCTTTTTACCAGCAAAAAGATGTGGCCGTGATCGGTGGAGGAAACAGTGCATTGGATGATGCCTTATTGCTTTCCGAGATCTGTAACAAAGTTTATCTGATTCATCGTAGAGCAGAATTTCGAGGAGATGCATCCACACTTGAAAAACTGGAGCAGAAAGAAAATGTAGAAATCATTCGAAACGCAAAAGTACAGGAAATCACCGGTGAAAAGAAAGCCGAAAAGCTTTTGTTAGATACAGGAGCGACACTTGAGATACAGGGTGTTTTCGTAGCAATCGGCATGATTCCACAGACAGAAGCCGTCAAAGATCTGGTGACGTTGGATGAGAGCGGATACATCAAAGCCGGAGAAGATGGCATAACTTCAGAACCTGGATTTTTCGTAGCAGGTGATGTCAGAACAAAAGAACTCAGACAGATCATCACCGCAGCAGCGGATGGCGCAAACGCCGCAAATTCAGCAATACAGTATATTATTAGGAAATAGCAGAAAGGAAACAACAGCATGGTAAACGAATTGACCAGAGAAAATTTTGACAAAACAATCAGAGAGCACAGCACTGTCGTTGTAGAATTCTATTCTGCAACCTGTAAGCACTGTAAGAAGCTGGAGGCGGGCATCACAGAACTTTCCGAGGAAGCAGGAAATGATGTTTATTTCGGAAAAGTACTGATTCCGGATGAACTGTCTCTGGCAGACGAATATGAAATCAGTTCCGTACCGACCTTGTTATATTTCAAGGACGGAGAGATTAGAGAAAAATCCGTAGGATTTACACACAAATTAATCATCGCAGAAAATATTAAAAAACTTTAGACCGAACCGTTTTTTTTGAGGGAGCGGGTCAAATTTACATACTAGAATTAGAACAGGAGATAAACATCATGGGATATCCAAGTATTTTTCCAACAGGAACATTAATTTACGATAAAGACAAAACATTCAACGGCTACACCGTTTTTCCATCCGCAAAAGGAGCACTCTTGATCGACATGAACGGTCGTGAAGTTCAGCTCTGGGCCGGACTTGGCGGATTTCCAAACAAAATTCTTCCGGGCGGATATGTAATGGGAACCACAGGAACCAGACCTGGTAAAAAAGCATATCAGGATCAGATCGATCTGGTTCAGGTAGACTGGGACGGCAACATCGTCTGGAAGTTCGACAAAACAGAGCTGATCGCAGACGGTGACAAAGATCCGGTTTACATGGCAAGACAGCATCATGATTTCCAGAGAGAGGGATCTACTGTTGGATATTATTATCCGGGCGGAGAGCCAAAAACAGATAGTGGAAATACCTTGCTTCTGACACATGAGAACTTATACAATCATGATATTTCAGACAAACGACTGATCGACGACAAGATCATCGAAGTTGACTGGGAAGGAAATATTTTATGGAGCTGGCGTGCAAGTGATCATTTTGATCAGCTTGGATTTGACGAGGCAGCAAAAAATGCACTGTTCCGTAATCCATGCCTGCAGGGCGAAGCCGGCGGTGACTGGATGCACATCAACAGCATGTCTGTATTAGGTGAGAACAAATGGTACGATCAGGGTGATGAGCGTTTCCATCCGGACAACATCATCATCGATGCGCGTAACTCCAACATTCTTGCCATCATCAGCAAAGAGACCGGCGATATTGTATGGCGCGTAGGACCGGATTTTAACGAGAGCGAAGCAACCAAAAAACTTGGATGGATCATCGGACAGCATCATTTACATATGATTCCGAAAGGACTTCCGGGAGAAGGCGATCTGCTTGTATTTGATAACGGTGGAGAAGGCGGTTACGGTACTCCGAATCCTGGCGCATTAACCGGTGTCAACAACGCAAGAAGAGATTATTCCAGAGTATTACAGTTCAATCCGATCACACTGGAAATTACATGGCAGTACACACCGCTAGAAGCAGGCAGCCTGTTATTTACAGATGCATCCAAATTTTACAGCTCCTACATCAGTGGCGCACAGAGACTTCCAAACGGAAACACACTGATCACAGAGGGATCTGATGGACGTCTGATCGAGGTAACACCGGATCACGAAATTGTATGGGAGTACATCAATCCGTATTTCAACACCATCCTTGGTCAGTTCACCAACAACATGGTATACCGTGCTTATCGTGTACCATATGAGTGGATTCCACAGGTGGAAAAACCGGAAGAGATTTCCGTAGAGCCGATCGATGTAGAGACTTTCCGTGTACCGGGCTCCTTAGTAGGAAACGGACTTGGAAAAGTAACAACCATCGATGGTGTAGATCCAAATGCACGTCTGATGACAGGCGGTGGAGCATCCGAGGATGAGGACGAAGAAGTAAATTTCTGCGTCGCAACCGTAAAGAAAAGTGATCTGATCAAGAAATAGAAAAATGATCTGTTTCATAAAGAATGAATTAGTAGAAAAAGAATATAGAAACAACAGATAAATAATGCAAGCAGGTGTCGAAAGAGATCTGCCTGCAAATCAAAGAAGAGTTGAAAAAGTAGAATTCCACAGAAAGGGAGTGAAGGAAAATGAAAAGCAAAAAAATTATTGCAGCAGTTTTAGGTATCGTTCTTACATTAGGTCTGGTGGTCAGCGGTTGTGGAAGCAACGGATCATCCTCTGATGGAAGTGCGAAAGCAGAGACGAATAAAGACGGTTATGAGGTTGTCAGCATCGGTTTCCCGAGTGCCGGATACGAATGGGCAGAGGGAGCACTGGCCGTAGCAGAGGAAAAAGGATATCTGGATGAATATCTGAATCCATTAGGCTATGACGCAGACCTGATTCCGTTTACTGGAGCAGCACCGGCGATTCATGAGGCGTTAGTATCCGGAGATCTGGATTACGCATATTATGCGGGGTTTGCTGGAATCATGGCAAAATCAAACGGCATTGATACGAAATTACTGACCGTGACAAGTTATGGCTCTGTATGGCAGCTTGCAGTCAGCGCTGATTCCGGTATCACTTCCTTACAGGATTTAAAAGGAAAAACAATTTCCTACCAGAGAGGTGCAACACCGCAGATGTATGTGCTGAAAGTGTTAGAAGAAGCTGGTCTGACAGAGAATGACGTACAGCTTGTTAACAGCACAATCCCGGAAGGATTATCCAGTCTTTCCACTGGTGCCGTAGATGCAGCAGTTGTTACATATGGACAGGCAGATACTTTAGTTGAGCAGGGCAAAGCAACGATTTTACACAGAGGTGCACAGGCAGATCCGGATACTTTCTATGAGCCAAACGTTTTGACTGGAAGAAGTGATTATGTCAGCAAAAATTCTGATGTAACTGTAGCAATCATCAAAGCAATGCTGAAAGCATCCAATGATATCATCTCTGATCCGGAAGCATTTTATGAGTTATCTGCAGAGAAGAGTGGCAGAACCTTAGAGCAGGTAAAATCTGTAGCAGTGTCCGATGTACAGCTTGGATATTCCATCAGTCTGGACGACAGATATATCACTTCTTTAAAAAATATTGAACAGTTTGAACTTGACAACAAGATTATCACCAATCAGGTAGATTTTGATTCCTGGATTGATTCCTCCTATCGGGAAAAAGCAGTACAGGAGTATCAGGAAAGCGCACAGTAAGGAGGCCGCGTGAGCATGTACAAAGGAAATAACGTATTTATACAAAAGCTGTTGATCTTTATCAACATGATCATATTGCCGGTCCTCATTGTGCTGGCGTGGCATTTTGCCACATCTACCGGTGCGATGTCCACACTGATCCTGCCAAAGATCAGCACCGTGCTTGAAACCTTAAAAGAACAGATTGCAAACGGCACCCTGCCGGGAGATATCGGTATCAGTTTAAGCCGTATTGCCAAAGGTTATGCACTGGCAGTCGTTGTAGGAATTTTGCTTGGCGTGCTCATGGGAATGAACAAATTTGCAAACCGTTTCTTCATGCTGACATTTACCGCAATCCGTCAGATCCCGATGATCGCATGGGTTCCGATCCTTATCATCTGGTTTGGTATCGGCGAGGAGTCAAAAGTAGCCGTTATCTTTCTGGCAGCATATTTCCCGGTTCTGGTCAACACCGTCAGCGGTATTGAGCGTACCGATCCAAAACTCATTGAAGTTGGAAAAATGTATCATCTGAATGGCTGGCAGCAATTTACAAAAATTTATCTGCCATCCGCACTTCCGTCTATTTTTGTCGGATTAAAACTGGGACTCAGCGTGTCCTGGATGGCCGTAGTAGGTGCGGAGATGATCGCAGCTACTTCCGGTATCGGTTTCCGTATCAACGATGCACGAAGCCTGATGCAGTATCCGGTTGTATTTGCAGGAATCATTGCCATTGCAGTAGTTGGTGTGATCATGGATCTTGCGATCTCTCTGATCGGAAAATTATGCACACCATGGGAAAAAGGCAGGTAAGCACAAATGGGAAAGACATTATCAATTCAGAACGTAAATAAAAGCTTTACTGTCGATGGGCAGAAAGTAGATGTATTAAAAGATATCAACCTTGAGATTCAGGAAGGCGAGTTTATCGCCATCGTTGGTCACAGCGGCTGCGGAAAAAGTACCCTGTTAAAAATCATTGCAGGGCTTGAAAAAAACGACACCGGTCTGGTGAATGTGGATGGAAATGAAGTCAAAGGACCGGGCATGGACCGCGGCATGATCTTTCAGGAACACCGCCTGTTTCCATGGATGAGCATTGAAAAAAATGTACAGCTTGGATTAAAGGGGCTGAGCAAAGAGGAAAAAACAAAACTTTCCGATCAGTACCTGGAACTTGTAAAATTAAGCGAGTTCAAAAAAGCATATCCGAGCCAGCTTTCCGGTGGTATGTCACAGCGTGCAGCTATCGCAAGATCACTGGTGAGCCAGCCGGAAATCCTGCTACTTGATGAGCCGTTTGGAGCATTGGATGCGTTGACCAAGATTGAGTTACAGGAAGAGTTGCTGAAAATCCGTGAACGTTTTCATAATACAATGATCATGGTTACGCATGATATCGAAGAAGCTGTATTTTTGGCAGACCGTATCGTGGTAATGTCCGCAAGACCGGGACGTATCAAAGATGTCATCAAAGTAGAACTTGGAAAATACCGTGATCGTGGTAGCAGCGATTTCGCACATTATAAGAAGAAAATCTTCGATTATTTCTTCGAAGAAAAGACCGTTGTACCGGAGTACAACATTTAAAAAGAAAATCCACACAAATGGATTTGCATGTTTGTTTTCTATATAAAAATCTCTCTGAACATGCCTGTCTGTAAGACGGCAGAAGTCAGAGGGATTTTCTTGTTTGATAGGAAATTACGATGAATTTCCTATCAAACAAAAGCACTGCGTGAAAACGATGCGCACTCGCACGAGAAGAAATTATTGCTTCGCAAGCGTGCTCGGCGCGGACAAGAAAGATGTGCTATTGATAATTGCAGGCGCGTAAGTGTGAGATAGCACACTTTCTTGCATATCGAAAAGAAAAAAGATAAAATAAATTCAAGAAGGCATCAGTATTCATAATGCAAAGAGAGTTGAAACACTTTCATTATTATTTGTACCGCCAGCTGAAAGGCGGAGGAATGGAGATTAACATGGAACAAGAAAAAAAACGAGCAGATAATACAATAAGAAAGCTAATAGAAACTCATACAACGATTTCTACAATGGAAAGTTGTACTTCCGGCATGATTGCTTCTATGATCACCGATACAGAAGGAGCATCCGCGATTTTTCCGGGAGGATTTGTTACGTATTTGAATGAGACAAAGATTCTGATCGGTGTGGAGGAAAAAGTAATTGAGCAGTATGGTGTATATTCCAGAGAGTGTGCAGAAGCTATGGCAAAAACTGCACAGGAAAAGCTAAATACAGATATTGCCATCGGTATTACTGGCACAACTGGAAATGTAGATCCGAATAATGCTGATAGTGTACAGGGACAGGTATATTTTTGTATCCGAATGGGAAATCAGGCACATACTTTTGAATTGCAGGCAGAAGTTGCGGATATGAGCAGGCACGAGATCAAGCAGATGTATGCGGATGCAGTTTTTGAAAGACTTGGGGAGCTGCTTTGAGAGATTTAGATTTTGTACTTTTATTTTTGGAAATTTTGTGTTAGAATAAGTCTCGTTGAGAAAACAAGAATAAAACAGAATACAGAAATAACAACGACATTAAATATTGTCGCGGCTCCTGTCTGATGGCTGCGACGTATTTGATGTCGTTTTTTGTTTGGTAGGAAATAATGAAAATTTTCTATTACTCCAAAAAGTATGTGCATGTGAAGAAAATATGTTATTGCAAGCGTGTTTGATACAGAGGGGAAATTATTCTGGTTCTGAAATGAAAAAGGAGAGAGAATTGCTGCTTCGATCATCTGTCCGACCAGTGTCAGATCAACGGGGTTGTCCTGATAGTGACGGATACTTCTTCTTGCTTTTAATACCTGATCTAATTCCATAAATGTGTCCTCCTGTTTCAGTGAATTTTGACTAACTCTATCATAATGCATTTGCGAGAGGCAGGCAAGAGGAATCGTGATTATGGAGAAAAATCAGAGCATCTGACAAATTAGAAAGGCAGACATAGACACATTGATGTGAAAAAATCCAGAAAATACAAGGGTTTGAGAGAGTTAGGCGAAAACTGGCAAGTTGCACAATCGAAAAACTGACAAGAAAATTGCAATTGACATGGCGCAAAAAGGCGGCGTATACTGGCGATAACATCAGAAGTCAGATTTGTGCGTATCTGAGCACGGCTATAGAAAATCAATGGTTCAAAAGTTTTTTAAAATAAATTTTCGTAGTATCAAAAAATCTGAAATACATATCTCGGAGTACTATTCATGCCATATCGGCAGAGTGATTCAAACATGGTGGAGAAATTTACAGGGGGTATTTTTATGGAAGCAGTAGATCTGAAAAAATTAGAAACAGCGATTTTGTACATTCAGCGGATCGCAGATGGAAAGAATCCGATCAATAATGTTGTGGCAAAAGAAGATAGTGTTTTGAATGATCCGAATATTATTCGTTGCATGTATTTTGCGAAAGAAGTATTGGCGGAAGTAAAGAAAAATAACGGTTATATCGGAAAAAGGAGAGCAGATTGGAATAAGAGCGGAACGGAGAAAGAGTTTGAATGGGAATGAGTATCTGCTTATTTTGTATGGGAGAGAGGCACAGAAATTTGTTTTGGGACATGTGGAGGAGATTATACATTTGTAATCAAGATGTTGGGAAATTGCAAAAGATATGTCTTGAAAATTAGAAAATGATAAATGCAGGCATATTCTGAAAAAACAATAGGAAGTTGTCGATTTTTTACAAAAGGAATCTTGACAGTAACATCGGAAACTGTATAATAATATTAATTAATAGAACCCACCAAGCCTCTGATTTTTCATGCGCAACCCGGTGTTTTTTTTATTTTTGGGGTGTTTTATGTATCAATATCCAAAACAAATATTAACAATAGAACAACAAGTGCAACCAATTTTTGAGAAAATACAAACATTATAAAAAGAAATGCTCTTATCTGAAAGCGAAAAAGCAAGAGCACTTCGTCAGTTAATGTTAGATATTGTTATCGATCTTATTAACCGAAAAACTGGTGGAGGAACAAAGTATATTAATCAGAGAGATAAAGATTTTCTGTTTTCCTCATTACAGGAAGATAATTATCGTAGACTGTTATTGCCCACCTAACCTGACCTGTTTTTAAATCACTTGCCTGTCATGGGATTGCCCTTTATACTGTCATTAAGTATAAAAGAAAGAGGTCCCAGTGCCACCCT
>CAVKTR010000037.1:0-26632 GCA_963659325.1 Dysosmobacter segnis | reverse complement strand
CAATAAAAATGCAGCATTTTGTGTTGCTTTTTATAAATAAGTATGGTAAACTATCATACGTTGTGAATTAAAGAAGAGATGGTCCTCTGTTACGTAACGTATTAAGAACATCCAAATAACAGGAGGTCACAAGAATGAACGCAAATGAAATTATCAAAAGCATCGAAGCTGAGCAGCTGAAAGCTGAAGTACCGGAGTTTTCCGTAGGAGATACAGTTCGTGTATCTGCAAAAATCAAAGAGGGTAACCGCGAAAGAATTCAGGTTTTCGAGGGTACTGTATTAAAGAAACAGGGCGGAAGCAACCGTGAGACATTTACAGTTCGTAAATTCTCCAACGGTGTTGGCGTAGAGAAAACTTGGCCATTACACTCCCCGAACGTAGAAAAAGTTGAAGTTGTTCGTTACGGTAAAGTAAGACGTGCAAAACTTTACTACTTAAGAGACCGTGTAGGTAAGAAAGCTAAAGTTAAAGAGTTAGTAAAATAATCTGCTTTAGAATGCTGAATGATGATAATCCTCTGAATGATGCCTTGCATCTTCAGGGGATTTTTTCACTTTATAGGAAAATGTTAGAATTTTCCTATAAAGCGAAAGCACTTCGTGTGAATCATGCACACTCGCACGAGAAGAAATTATTGCTTCGCAAGCGTGCTCGGCGCAGACAAGAAAGATGTGCTATTGAAAAATTTTTTATTTGTGAGAGTATGTGATAGCACATTTTCTTGATTTTAAAGAAAAATATAGGGTGTTTGAAAAGAATGTTTTCTGTTACAATAGAAGCATACGTTTTGCAGGAGGAAATCTAGTATGACATTATTTCGTTCAGGCGGTCTGAATTTTCGCAGAAGACGCAAAAAAATGAAACTCTCCACGGCCAAAAGTATGGCGGCGTGGGTTGTGGAAATTATAATTGTATTGCTGATCGCTTTTGTGGTGGTATATTGCGCAGGTATGAAAGTGACAGTAGTTGGTAATTCTATGGAATCTACTGTTTCAGATGGAAGCCAGATTCTGGTAAATCGATTCATTTATAATATAAAAAGTCCGAAAGCCGGAGACGTGGTTGTTTTTCTGCCGAACGGCAATGAGAAGAGCCATTATTACGTCAAACGTGTGATCGGTGTTCCTGGTGATAAAGTACAGATTAAAAATGGTCTGTTGTATGTCAACGGTGAACTGTACGATGTGGAAGATACCGAGACGATCAAAAACGCCGGTGTTGCAGAGGATGAGATCACCGTTGGCGAAGATGAATATTTTGTACTTGGTGATAATCGAAACAGCAGTGAGGACAGCCGATATGCCAACATCGGAAATGTGAAAAAAGACGATATCAAAGGAAAAGCATGGTATATTATCCGTCCGTTTAAGAAGATGGGACGTATCAAATAGAAGAAAGAGGGATAAAGTATGAATTTTCAGTGGTACCCGGGACATATGACGAAAGCAAAACGCCAGATGCAGGAAGATATCAAACTGATCGATCTGGTGATCGAACTGGTGGATGCGAGAATTCCGCTCAGCAGCCGGAATCCGGATATTGATGAACTTGGAAAAAATAAAGCACGTCTGATTCTGTTAAATAAATCAGATCTGTCAGATGAAAGAAAAAATGAGGCATGGGCTTCTTATTTTAAAACAAAAGGATTTTATGTGGTAAAACTGGATGCACGCCGCAGAAACAGCATGAAAGAGATTCAGAATGTCATTCTGGAAGCTTGTAAGGAAAAAATTGAGCGTGACCGACGCAGAGGTATTAAAAACCGTCCGGTTCGTGCCATGGTTGTGGGAATCCCGAACGTAGGAAAATCTACATTTATTAATACTTTTGCCGGAAAAGCGTGTGCAAAGACCGGAAATAAACCGGGTGTGACAAAAGGAAAACAGTGGATCCGCCTGAACAAAGATGTGGAATTGCTGGATACACCGGGTATTTTATGGCCGAAATTTGACGATCAGATGGTAGGGCTCCGTCTGGCGCTGATCGGTTCTATTAAGGACGAAATTTTGAACATTGATGAGCTTTCTCTGGAACTGATTTCTTATCTGAAAGAAAATTATGCAGGTACATTAACTGCCCGTTATGAAGTAGAGGAAGATGTAGAACGCCCAGTGGAGATTCTGGAAGCGATCGCACAGAAACGTGGCTGCGTACAGCGTGGAAATGAGATTGATTACAGCAAAGCAGCAGCGCTTGTAATCGATGATTTCAGATCCGGACGTCTGGGACGTATTACACTGGAACTGCCGGAGGCGAACTAAGATGGAAGTCAGAAAAATCGGTGAGATCAAAGAAGAATTAAAGGCAACGGCAGAGATAGAATTACAGCAGTTTATCCAGAAATACAGCATTGATGAGCGTGCAGGCGTAAAAACAGTTGTGAATCAGGCTCAGAAACGCCTGGAAAAATATGAAAAAGAATTGCTGCGTATCGATGCTCTGAAAATATATGAGCGAAAATATGCGGATTATGCGTTTATATGCGGAATTGATGAGGTTGGACGCGGCCCACTGGCAGGTCCGGTAGTAGCCGGTGCAGTGATTCTGCCAAAGGACTGCAATATTTTGTATATCAATGATTCCAAGAAACTCAGTGAGAAAAAGAGAGAAGAACTTTACGACGTGATCATGGAGCAGGCGGTGGCCACCGGCATTGGTATGGCATCTCCGGCACGCATTGATGAGATCAATATTTTGCAGGCTACATATGAAGCGATGCGGGAGGCCATCAGTAAATTAGATCCACAGCCGAATCTGCTGTTGAACGATGCTGTGACGATTCCTGAGGTAGATATTTACCAGGTTCCGATCATCAAAGGGGATGCAAAAAGTATCTCCATCGGAGCTGCAAGTATTATTGCAAAGGTGACCAGAGACCGGCTGATGGTGGAGTACGATAAAGTGATGCCGGAGTACGGATTTGCATCAAACAAAGGCTACGGTTCTGCGGTACATATTGCGGCACTGAAAAAATACGGTGCTACGTCGATTCACAGACAGAGTTTTATACATAACTTTATATAATTCGTATTGCCGGAGAGAGTGGAAAGAGGCAGATATGAATACACGGGAACTTGGTACAGCGCAGGAACAACGAGTGGCAGACTGGATGCGGCAGAGGGGATTTTATATTGTGGAGCAAAATTTTTGCTCTAAATTTGGTGAAATTGATCTGATCGCGAAGAAAGACGGATATCTCATTTTTGTGGAAGTAAAATACCGCAGTAATGAGCAGTATGGCGCACCGCGTGAAGCTGTGGACTGGCGCAAACGGCAGCGGATTTCTAATGCGGCAGTTTTTTATCTGAAACGATATGGATATTCGATGGAGCATCCCTGTCGGTTTGATGTGGCAGAAGTATCACAGGACAGCATTCATCTGATGGAGAATGCCTTTGATTATTGCGGTTCGTTTCGTTGAAAGGAAAAATTTGTGGAAAAGAAAGATTTATTTATAAAGAGAAAAACAAGTGGCATGCAGACACCGGAGCTGATCGTCCATCAACTGAAAAACGGTGGAGAACTGCCGTTATTTCATTATCCGTTGCTGGATGAGACAGGAGTCGTGCGTCATTGTTTCACGACACGTTATGGTGGCGTGAGTGAGGGGATGTTTTCAACGCTGAACCTTAGTTTTACCCGCGGGGACGTAAAAGAATCGGTAGAAGAAAATTATCACCGGATTGCGGAAGCGCTGGGCGTTTCTTATGAACGGATCGTCTGTTCAGACCAGACTCATACAACAAATGTCCGCGTGGTGACAGAAACAGATGCGGGAACTGGAATTATCCGTCCGAAAGACTATACGGATGTTGATGGACTGATCACAAATGTGCCGGGGATTACGCTGGCAACTTTTTATGCGGATTGTGTGCCGTTATATTTTGTAGATCCTGTTCATCGTGCAATTGGCCTGAGCCATTCCGGATGGAGAGGAACCGTTGCACGAATGGGAAAATGTACGCTGGAAGCAATGCACAGAGAATATGGTACCGAGGCAGCTGATGTATATTGTGCCATTGGATCTTCTATCTGCCAGGACTGTTATGAGGTCAGTGAGGATGTGGCGGTTCAGTTTGAAGAAGCATTTTCTGGCCATGAGTCAGAAATCCTGCTCAACAAAGGCAATGGAAAATATCAGTTAGACCTTTGGAAAGCAAATGAGATTGTATTACTGGAAACAGGT
Organism: Dysosmobacter segnis; assembly: GCA_963659325.1. Taxonomy (GTDB): domain Bacteria; phylum Bacillota; class Clostridia; order Lachnospirales; family Lachnospiraceae; genus Eubacterium_I. The sequence goes on along the minus strand of CAVKTR010000037.1, from coordinate 22,443 downwards.
GTAAAACCGGAACATCTGGCCGTGACCGATGTATGTACCTGCTGTAATTCGGAACTGCTATTTTCACATCGTGCGAGTCATGGAAAACGCGGAAATCTGGGAGCATTTCTGTGCCTGAATGTTTAGTATGAGAAAGGAATTAGGAAGATGCATTTAAAAGATAGAATCGCAAATGGGATGCTTTTTTATGAGCATGGACACAAAGATCCGATAGATATTGCACAGGAGCAGGAATTGGACGCACTGCGCAGACACTGCAAAGAGGTAATGTTTGATTACAATCACACCCGTCCGAATGAGCGGGAAAAACGACTGGAGTTGTTAAAAGGACTGCTTGGGAAGTGTGGAGATGGCGTATTTATCGAGGATGGTGTTCATATGTCTTATGGCTGCCATCTTTATCTGGAAGGCGCATTTTATGCAAATTTCAATCTGAGTGTAGTAGATGATGGCGATATTTATATTGGTGATAAAACAATGATCGGTCCGAATGTAACGCTTTGTACTACAGGACATCCGGCAGATCCGGAGTACCGTGAAATGGTGGCGCATTATTCATTGCCAATTCATATTGGCAGAAATGTCTGGATTGGCAGCAATGCAGTTGTTCTTCCGGGCGTTACCATTGGCGATAATGCGGTCATTGGTGCAGGCAGCGTGGTGACGAAAGATATTCCGGCAAATGTGATCGCAGTTGGAAATCCGTGTCGTGTAGCCAGAGAGATTGGCGAAAGAGACCGGGAATACTATTTCCGTGATCTGAAGATGGATTTCCCATACACTTCGGATAAAATAACATCGGAAGTAAAAAAATAGTGCAATAGCAGATTATATTGTACTATAGGCATGCATGGAAGAAAAAGAGTTATACAAATGACAGATAGCCATCGGTTTTACATCGGTGGCTGTTGTTTTCATCAGGTTACTATTTGAAAACGGAGATTACGAAAAAGGGGATTAGGTAAATGGAGATGACAGAAAAGAAACATTTTTGGAGAAAATTTGTCGGGAACAAAGCATTTTATCTGATGGTGCTGTCAATTGCAATTCCAATCATGATCCAGAACGGAATTACGAATTTTGTGAGTCTGCTGGATAATATCATGATTGGACGGATCGGCACAGAACCGATGTCTGGGGCGGCAATTGTAAATCAGTTGATTTTTGTATATAATCTGTGCATTTTCGGTGGTGTTTCCGGTGCCGGAATATTTACAGCACAGTATTTTGGAAAAGGAGATCAAGAGGGCGTCCGCAATACCATGCGCTATAAATTGTGGATGGTAATTATCATAACGACAGCAACGATTATTTTGTTGCTGACAAAAGGCGATGCACTGATTCATATGTATTTAAAAGGCGATGGTACAGCAGCACAGATTGCAGATACATTGCGTTATGGAAAAGAATATCTGGAAATTATTGTATGGGGATTGCCGGCATTTATGATGGTGCAGGTGTATGCAAGCACGCTGCGTGAATGTGGGGAAGCAATGCTTCCTATGAAGGCAGGCGTTGTAGCTGTGTTGGTAAATCTGTTCTTTAACTTCATGCTGATATATGGAATGTTATTTTTTCCGAAGCTGGGCGTAAGAGGTGCAGCACTGGCAACCGTGATTTCACGTTATGTGGAGGCAATGATCGTGATCGGGTGGACGCACAGGCATCAGGCAAAACATGTATTTGCAAATGGCTTATATCGCACGATGCGGATTCCGGGTACTATGGTCAAGCGTATTTTGATTCAGGGAACACCATTGCTTTTGAATGAAACATTATGGGCGGCTGGAATGGCGATGTTGACCCAGTGTTATTCCGTGCGTGGATTAAATGTCGTAGCAGGACTCAATATTTCAAATACTGTCAATAACGTATTTAACATTGTATTTATTGCGTTGGGAGATTCGGTGGCCATCGTAGTTGGACAGCTGCTTGGCGCTGGCAAGATGAAAGAAGCGCGGGATACAGATAATAAGATGATCGCATTTTCGGTATTTTGCTGTACGATCGTGGCGGTGGCGATGCTTGCGCTGGCACCGGCATTTCCAAATCTGTACAATACCAATGCGGAAGCAAAAGAACTGGCGAAATATTTTATTATGTTGACGGCAGTGTTTATGCCGCAGAATGCATTTTTACATGCTGCTTATTTTACACTGCGCTCCGGTGGAAGAACGATCATTACGTTCTTTTTTGACAGTGTATTCATCTGGGTGGTGAGCGTGTCGTTGGCCTTTACACTTAGTCGATTTACCGCATTGCCGGTACTTGGAATTTATGCCATTGTGCAGGCGGCAGATTTTATCAAATGCATTATCGGATTTATACTCGTCAAAAAAGGAGTATGGCTGCGTAATATTGTCACATCTTGAATCCTTGTTTATAGTATTGGTTATAATTTAATATATGTGAAAAAATCAGAGAAAATGGTAGTTATTTATATCGTAGCACACTACATATGCTATTCCTAATGTGTGCATGCAGCATCATCCTTATTATTTTAAGGTTTTATATGCATGCGTGACACGAAATGCAGGGTGGCGTAAAAATTTACTAATTTCACAGCGTAGATTAAGAATTCCAGTAATTTTTTTGCGACTAACTAGCATGTATAATTTAGAAGATATATACGTAAATAGCGGGCTCAGAGCAAATTTTTCCTGGCAAGCGATTGTTAGCTGCTGGGACAAATTTGGCTGAGTCCGCTTTCATAATACTAAAGTATAGCCATATATTTTAAGCCACCCTAAGCAAGAATTCTAGTTATCGTCTTCATCAGAAGAAGCCATTGTATACACAGAACGTTTTCTAGCCATCTCATCACTTTCCAGATATTCATCATAAGTAGTAATCTTATCAATGATAGAACCATTCGGCATAAACTCAATAATACGGTTCGCTGTTGTCTGTACAATCTGATGGTCACGGGATGCAAAAAGCAGTACACCCGGGAATTTGATCAGACCGTTATTTAATGCAGTGATAGACTCCATATCCAGGTGGTCAGTCGGCTCATCCAAAATCAGTACATTGGACGCTTCAATCATCATACGGGAGAAGAGTACACGAACTTTTTCACCTCCGGAAAGTACACGCATTTTTTTGACACCGTCTTCACCCGGGAAGAGCATACGTCCAAGGAATCCACGAACGTAAGTAGCATCTTTGATCTCGGAGAACTGTGTCAGCCAGTCAACGATGATCAGATCTGTATCAAAGATTTTTGTATTATCCTTCGGGAAGTAAGACTGGCTTGTAGTTACCCCCCATTTGTAAGATCCCTCGTCCGGCTCCATCTCGCCAGTGATGATCTTAAATAAGGTAGTTTTTGCAAGTTCGTTGCTTCCGACGAAAGCGATTTTATCTTCACGGTTTACGATAAAGGATACGTTATCCAGAATTTTTACGCCGTCAATTGTTTTACTTAAGCCTTCTACCAGAAGTACTTCGTTACCAATCTCGCGGGACGGACGGAAGTCGATGTACGGATATTTACGGCTGGAAGGTTTAATCTCATCCAGCTGAATTTTCTCCAGTGCTTTCTTTCTGGAAGTAGCCTGTTTGGATTTGGAAGCATTTGCGGAGAAACGGGAGATGAACTCCTGCAATTCTTTGATCTTCTCCTCTTTCTTTTTATTTGCTTCTTTCATCTGTTTTACCATTAACTGGCTGGACTCATACCAGAAATCGTAGTTTCCGGCGTAAAGCTGAATTTTTGCGTAGTCAATATCAGCGATATGAGTACAAACTTTGTTTAAAAAATAACGGTCATGGGATACTACAATGACAGTATTTTCAAAGTTGATCAGGAATTCCTCCAGCCATGCGATAGCGTCGAGATCCAGGTTGTTGGTCGGCTCATCCAGCAGCAAGATATCAGGATTTCCGAATAATGCCTGTGCAAGCAGGACTTTTACTTTCATAGGACCCGGAAGATCTCCCATGGTAGCGTAGTGGAATTCTGTGTCGATTCCAAGGCCGTTCAACATAGTAGCGGCGTCGGATTCAGCATTCCATCCGTCCATATCAGCAAATTCTGCCTCAAGTTCGCTGGCGCGGATACCATCTTCATCGGTGAAATCTTCTTTCATGTAGATTGCATCTTTTTCTTTCATGATCTCATACAGACGTTTGTTTCCCATGATAACAGTATCAAGTACGGTATATGCATCGTATTTGAAGTGATCCTGCTGCAGGAAAGAAAGTCTCTGGCCGGCTGTGATGGAGATATCACCGTTTGTCGGCTCGAGCTGTTCGCTTAAAATCTTCAGAAAGGTTGATTTTCCGGCACCGTTGGCACCGATCAGACCGTAGCAGTTGCCTTCTGTAAATTTGATATTTACATCTTCGAACAACGCTTTTTTGCCAATTCGTAAAGTTACATTATTTGCACTGATCATAAATTGTTCTCCTTGACTTCTTTATTATATATGTGTTTTTGTTTCTGATAATTTACCTCTGGTATTGTACACAAGATTACATATAAAAGCAAGGAAAACATGCAGGGAAGGAGAAATTTTACATGAAAGGGATTCAAGGTAGACATGAATAAGTTGATTGATAAGATTGTATGCAATATTATACGCGCCGGGTTCTTGTTTTCGACAGAAAAGTGGGTTACAATATGGTTATCACGTTGGAAGTACTGGGGTGGTATCCGGTAAACTTGTAACGTTGTCACAAAAGTGAACGCAGAAAAAAACAAAATTGTATTGAAGTTTGTACAATTTTGGGTTATACTGAGGTTGCTTTTTTGTGAAATTATTGTAAGATAAGGGTAAAGTATTGTTAATCAATTAACAAAAACTAAATCAAAAGAATTTAGGAGGAATGGAAATGAAACGTTCTATGAAAACCATGGATGGTAACCATGCAGCAGCTCATGCATCATACGCATACACAGATGTTGCAGCTATCTATCCGATCACTCCGTCATCTGTAATGGCAGAAGCTACAGATGAGTGGGCAACACAGGGAAGAAAAAATATCTTCGGCCAGACTGTAAAAGTAACAGAGATGCAGTCCGAGGCAGGTGCAGCTGGTACTGTACACGGATCTCTGGCAGCAGGTGCTCTGACAACAACTTATACAGCATCTCAGGGTCTTCTCCTGATGATTCCAAACCTTTATAAAATCGCTGGTGAGAGATTACCGGGCGTATTCAACGTATCCGCACGTACACTTGCAAGCCATGCATTATGTATCTTCGGTGATCACTCCGATGTTTATGCCTGTCGTCAGACTGGTTGTGCAATGCTTTGCGAATCCAGCGTTCAGGAAGTAATGGATCTGACACCGGTTGCTCATTGCTCAGCAATCAAAGGAAGACTTCCGTTCATTAACTTCTTCGATGGTTTCCGTACATCTCATGAGATCCAGAAAATCGAGACATGGGATTATGAAGATCTGAAAGATATGGTAGATCTTGATGCGATCAACGCTTATCGTCAGAGCGCATTAAATCCAAATCATCCATGTCAGATGGGTTCCGCACAGAATCCGGATATCTTCTTCCAGGCAAGAGAGGCATGCAACCAGACTTATGATGATATGCCCGCAATTGTTCAGGAATACATGGACAAAGTTAATGAGAAACTTGGAACAAACTATAAATTATTCAACTACTATGGTGCAGAGGATGCTGAGAAAGTTATCATCGCTATGGGTTCTGTCTGTGAGACAATCGATGAGACAATCGATTATCTGATGGCAAAAGGCGAGAAAGTAGGTCTTGTAAAAGTTCGTCTGTACAGACCGTTCTCCGCAGAAGCTCTGATCAATGCTATCCCGGATTCTGTAAAACAGATCATCGTTCTTGACAGAACAAAAGAGCCGGGTGCTATGGGCGAGCCGCTTTACCTTGATGTAGTTGCTGCATTAAAGAATACAAAATTCGACCAGACACCGATCTTTACAGGACGTTACGGACTTGGTTCCAAAGATACAACACCTGGACAGATCATCGCTGTTTACAACAATACAGAAAAAGAGAAATTCACAATCGGTATCGAGGATGATGTTACACACCTTTCTCTGGAAGTTACAGAGCATCCGGTTACAACTCCGGCTACAACAATCAACTGCAAGTTCTGGGGACTTGGCGCAGATGGTACTGTAGGTGCTAACAAAAACTCCATCAAAATCATCGGTGATAATACTGATATGTATGCTCAGGCTTACTTTGATTATGACTCCAAAAAATCAGGTGGTGTAACAATTTCCCACTTACGTTTTGGTAAAGATCCGATTCGTTCCACATATCTGATCAACAAAGCAAACTTTGTAGCATGCCACTGCCCTGCATATATCCACAAATACAACATGGTTCAGGATCTGGTTCCGGGTGGAACATTCCTTCTGAACTGCTCATGGGATATGGAAGGTCTGGAAGAGCATCTTCCGGGACAGGTAAAACGTTACATTGCTGAGAACGACATTAAATTCTACACAATTGACGGTATCAAGATCGGTAAAGAGATCGGACTTGGCGGACGTATCAATACAGTTCTTCAGTCTGCATTCTTTGCACTTTCCAACATCATTCCGGCTGACAAAGCAAACGAACTGATGAAAGCAGCTGCAAAAGCTACTTATGGTAAAAAAGGTGACAAGATCGTACAGATGAACTACGATGCTATCGATGCTGGTGCTAAAAACGTTGTTAAGATCGAAGTTCCGGAAAGCTGGAAAACAGCTGGCGAAGAGAGCCTTACAGGTGCTCCGGCAACAGGCGCTCGTCAGGATGCAGTTGATTTCGTAAACAACATCCAGAAGAAGATCAATGCTCAGATGGGTAATACATTACCGGTATCTGCATTCAAAGATTATGTAGATGGTTCCACACCGTCTGGTACATCCGCTTATGAGAAACGTGGTGTAGCCGTAGATGTTCCGGTATGGGATGTAAATAAATGTATCCAGTGTAACCAGTGTTCTTATGTCTGCCCACACGCAGCAATCCGCCCGGTTGCTATGACAGAGGCTGAGGCAGCTGCTGCTCCGGAAGGAATGCAGTACAAAGATATGACAGGAATGCCAGGATACAAATTCGCTATCACAATTTCCGCATACGATTGTACCGGATGTGGTTCCTGTGTAAACGTTTGCCCGGATAAGATTCAGGCAATCACAATGCAGAACTTCGAGGAGAACGAGTCAGAGCAGGCTTACTTCGATTACGGTGTATCTGTTCCGGACAAACCAGAAGTTATTGCTAAATTCAAAGAGAATTCCGTAAAAGGATCTCAGTTCAAACAGCCGCTGCTTGAGTTCTCAGGCGCTTGTGCTGGATGTGGTGAGACACCATACGCAAAACTGATCACTCAGTTATTCGGTGACAGAATGTACATTGCAAATGCAACTGGATGTTCCTCCATCTGGGGTAACTCTTCACCGTCCACACCATACACAGTAACTCCGGAAGGAAAAGGACCGGCTTGGTCAAACTCCCTGTTCGAGGATGCTGCAGAGTTTGGTTATGGTATGCTTCTTGCTAACAATGCATTAAGAGGTGCATTAAAAGAAAAAGTAGAAGATGTTGTTGCTAACGGAACAAACGAAGATGTAAAAGCTGCCGGCCAGGAATGGTTAGATACTTACGGATGCGGCGTTACAAATGGACCTGCTACAGACAAGCTCATCAAAGCTTTAGAGGCATGCGGATGTGACAAAGCTCAGGAAATCCTTGCTCAGAAAGACTTCCTTGGAAAGAAATCCCAGTGGGTATTCGGTGGTGACGGATGGGCTTACGATATCGGATTCGGTGGTGTAGACCATATCCTTGCTAGTGGTAAAGATATCAACGTAATGGTATTCGATACTGAGGTATATTCCAATACAGGTGGACAGTCTTCTAAATCTACAAACATCGGTGCAATCGCTCAGTTCGCAGCAGGTGGTAAAGATGTTAAGAAGAAAGACCTTGCTTCCATCGCAATGAGCTATGGTTATGTATACGTAGCACAGATCGCTATGGGTGCTGATATGAACCAGTGTGTAAAAGCAATCGCTGAGGCTGAGGCATATCCGGGACCATCTCTGATCATCGCTTACGCTCCATGTATCAACCATGGTATCAAGATTGGTATGAGCAAAGCTCAGACAGAGGAGAAGAACGCAGTAGCAGTAGGTTACTGGAATAACTTCCGTTACAACCCGGCTCTGGCTGCTGAAGGCAAGAATGCATTCACTCTTGACAGCAAAGCTCCAAGCGGAGATTACAAAGCATTCCTGAATGGCGAGGTTCGTTACAATGCTCTTGTAAGACAGGATCCGGAGAAAGCAGATCGTCTCTTCGAGAAATCTGAGGAAAATGCAAAAGCAAGATACGCTTACCTGAACAAACTTGTAAAACTTTACGGTGCAGAAGAGTAAGATATTTTGAATTTGTAAATATTACGAATTATAATAAGAGGTGTGTCACTTCGGTGGCACACCTCTTTTATGTTCAGAAAAATAAAAAAGGTTGATGTTATTTCACAAATTGGGTACAATGGTACAGAACGAAAGGATGAAATAGATGAAATTAAAAGAACACAAAATCGACGGCATCGAACCGGGAAGTATCGCGGAAGAGATGGGAATCGAGGCGGGCGATGTTCTGCTGGAAGTAAACGGAAAGCCGATTCAGGATGTTTTTGATTATCATTTTCTGATTAACGATGTACTGTTAACTTTGCTGATCCGTAAACCTAACGGAGAAGAATGGGAACTGGAGATAGAGAAAGATTATTACGAGGATCCGGGGATCGTTTTTGAAAACGGTCTGATGGATGATTATAAATCCTGTTACAATAAATGTATTTTTTGCTTCATTGATCAGATGCCACCCAATATGAGGGAGACTTTGTATTTTAAGGATGATGATTCGCGACTGTCTTTCCTGCAGGGAAACTATGTGACCCTGACAAATATGAAAGATGAGGATGCAGATCGAATTATTCGTTATAAACTGGCACCGATCAATGTATCTGTGCATACGATGAATCCGGAGTTACGCTGTGAAATGCTGCATAACCGGTTTGCCGGAGAAGCACTGGATAAAATCCGCCGTTTCTATGAGGGTGAGATCGAGATGAATGGTCAGATCGTACTCTGTAAGGGTGTAAATGATGGGGCAGAACTGGAGCGAAGCATCAAGGAACTGTCCGATTATCTTCCATATATGCAGAGCTTATCAGTTGTTCCGGTTGGATTGACAAAATTCCGTGAAGGACTGTATCCACTGAAGCCTTTTGAAAAAGAGGATGCCAGGGAAGTACTGGAGATTATTCATAAGTGGCAGAAAATTTGTTACGAGAAGCATGGCACACATTTTGTACAGGCTTCGGATGAGTGGTATCTGCTGGCAGAAGAACCCTTTCCGCCGGAAGAAAACTATGACGGATATATTCAGCTGGAAAATGGTGTCGGAATGATTCCGTTGTTGGAGAGTGAATTTGACCAGTGTCTGGCGGATGAACTGGAAGATCAGGATATGTATTCGGAAGAATCAGATGATTTTGAAACTATTGAAACTAAAAATGAAAATATGAATGAAGCCGAAGTGAATCTGAGAAAAATAGATGATTCTGAAACTGTTGAAAATAAAACCCTGGATGGGACGGAAGCTGAGAATAAAACTTACCGCCGGGTAGTTTCTATCGCTACCGGAAAGTCCGCAGCAGGACTGATGCGCAGACTGGCCGGTAAATTTATGAAGCAGCATCCAGATATTAAAGTGATCGTGTACCAGATTCGAAATGACTTTTTCGGCGAGATGATTACCGTTTCCGGATTACTGACCGGAACGGATCTGAAAGCCCAGCTGACCGGACAGGAACTGGGAGATATGCTTCTGCTTTCCAGCAACGTACTGCGTATGGGAGAGGAAGTATTTCTGGATGATGTGACACTGACAGAATTGGAAAATGCTTTACAAGTGCCGATTCATATTGTAAAATCAGACGGGCAGTGTCTGTATGACGGCATGCTTGGTAATGTTTAATAGTTCGCAAAGCGAATAAAAGTAACTTGATAAAAAGTTCACATGGACTGCAAAGAAAAAGGGAAGCCTTATTTATAAGTAAGAAGTGTGAGCAGATTCTGAAATAAAGAGATGAGGGATAAAAATATGAGTAAACCGGTTGTAGCGGTTGTAGGACGTCCGAATGTAGGAAAATCTACGTTGTTCAATGCCCTGGCAGGAGAACGTATTTCCATCGTTAAGGATACACCGGGTGTCACAAGAGACCGCATTTATGCAGATGTAGAATGGCTGAACCATTCTTTTACCATGGTGGATACCGGCGGTATTGAGCCGGACAGCAAAGATGTCATTCTGGCACAGATGCGTGAGCAGGCAGAAATCGCCATTGCTACCGCAGATGTTATTTTATTTATGACAGACGTGCATCAGGGACTGGTGGATGCGGATGCGAAAGTAGCAGATATGCTGCGCCGTTCCCATAAGCCAGTCATTCTGGTTGTCAATAAAGTAGACAGCTTCCAGAAATATATGGCTGATGTATATGAATTTTATAATCTTGGAATTGGTGATCCGATGCCGATTTCCGCAGCATCCCGTCTGGGACTGGGAGATATGCTGGAGGAAGTGGTAAAACATTTCCCGGATACATCCAAAGAAGAGGAAGAGGATACCAGACCGAAGGTGGCCATTATCGGAAAACCAAACGTTGGAAAATCTTCTCTGGTAAATAAACTTGCTGGCGAATCCCGTGTGATCGTATCTGACATTGCAGGAACTACCCGTGATGCCATCGATACAGCGGTAAAATATAATGGAAAAGAGTATATTTTCATTGATACTGCAGGTCTGCGCCGTAAAAACAAGATCAAAGAAGAAATCGAGCGTTACAGTATTATCCGTGCGGTGACGGCAGTAGAGCGTGCTGATGTTGTCATTCTTGTGATCGATGCGACAGAAGGTGTTACTGAGCAGGATGCAAAGATTGCCGGAATCGCTCATGAGCGTGGAAAAGGTATTATCATCGCTGTGAATAAATGGGATGCCATTGAAAAAGATGATAAGACTATTTATAAGCATACCAATAAGATCCGTGAGATCTTAAGCTTTATGTCCTATGCAGAGATCATGTTTATTTCAGCAAAAACAGGCCAGCGTCTGAGTAAAATGTATGAAATGATCGACATGGTTCTGGAGAACAACGCAATGCGTGTGGCTACCGGTGTCTTAAATGAGATTATGACCGAAGCCGTAGCAATGCAGCAGCCGCCTTCTGATAAAGGTAAACGTCTGAGACTTTACTATATTACTCAGGTTGCGGTTAAACCACCGACATTTGTCATTTTTGTAAACGATAAAGAACTGATGCATTTCTCCTATACACGATATCTGGAAAACAGAATCCGTGACACCTTTGGGTTTAAGGGCACGGCATTGAAGTTTATCATCCGTGAGAGAAAGGAAGACAGATAAATGGTAGTATTTCGAATCGTAAGTATTCTTCTGGGCTACCTGTTCGGTCTGTTTCCGACTGGCGTGTTATATGGAAAAGCACATAATGTTGACATCCGTTCCAAGGGAAGCGGAAATTCCGGCATGACGAATTCTCTGCGTGTCCTTGGATGGAAGGCCGGTGTGGTTGTGTTTTTTGGAGATTGTTTGAAAGCGGTAGCAGCCATGGTCATCATCTGGGGCGTGGCAAGAACCAGTTACCCGGATGCAGTAAAATTACTGGAATTGTATGCCGGATTTGGCGCAGTTCTGGGACACAACTTCCCGTTTTATATGAAATTTAAAGGGGGAAAAGGAATTGCAAGCAGTGTCGGAATCGTGTTTGCTTTTGACTGGAGAATGGTTCCAATCTGTGCAATTTTATTTTTCTCCTCGGTGGTTCCTACGGGATTTATGTCCCTGGGATCCCTTGGAATTTTGAGTGGATTTTTTGTACAGACCATTGTGTTTGGACAGATGGGATGGCTGAAGATTGCTGCGCAGTTTTTGCCGGAAACTTATGTAATTGCCGGTATTTTGACGGCAATGGCATTCTGGCAGCACCGTGCAAATATCAAACGTCTGGCAACCGGAACGGAAAATAAGTTCCGCCCTGCGAAGAAAAGTGAGTAATTACATAAAAGAGAAATATGAGAGTATAAATGTGGAGGCAGAGAAATGGCAGAAATTGGTGTAATCGGTGCCGGAAGCTGGGGAACAGCACTGGCGATCGTTCTGGCTCATAACGGTCATCAGGTAACTGTATGGTCGATTCTGAAAGATGAAGTAGAGATGCTTACAAAAGAGCGGGAACACAAGGATAAACTTCCGGGGGTAAAAATTCCGGAAACAATTTCTTTTACAACTGATCTGAAAACTGCAGCAGCAGGAAAAGAAATGGTGGTACTCGCAGTACCTTCTCCATTTACGAGAAGCACTGCGCATAATCTGGCTGAGTTTATCACAGAGGGACAGCTGATCGTTATCGTGTCGAAAGGTATCGAGGAGAGCACTCTGATGATTCAGTCTGAGATCGTGGAGCAGGAGATTCCGCAGGCGGACGTGGCAGTTATGTCAGGCCCAAGCCATGCAGAAGAAGTTGGACGTGGACTGCCGACGACGGTTGTGGCAGGTGCGCATACAAAGAAAACAGCAGAACAAGTGCAGACCTTCTTTATGAATGAAGTATTCCGTGTATACACAAGTCCGGATATGCTTGGCATCGAGCTTGGCGCATCTCTGAAAAACGTCATCGCTCTGGCAGCTGGTATGGCAGACGGACTCGGATATGGCGATAACACAAAGGCAGCGTTGATCACCCGCGGAATTAAGGAGATCAGCCGTCTGGGTGTAGCTATGGGAGCAAATACAGAGACATTAAACGGTCTGTCCGGTATCGGTGATCTGATCGTAACCTGTGCCAGCCGTCACAGCCGTAACCGAAAAGCCGGCATGCTGATCGGCCGTGGTTATACCATGCAGGAAGCTATGGACGAAGTGAAAATGGTTGTGGAAGGCGTGTATTCTGCGAAAGCAGCCATTGCGCTGGCAAAAAAATATGATATTGATATGCCAATCATTGAGCAGGTAAACGCAGTGCTTTTTGAAGATCAGCCTGCAAAAGATGCTGTGATGGAACTGATGCTGCGTGACAAAAAGGCGGAGCATGAAGATATTCAGTGGTAAAAACCTGCGTGAACGCATAGTAGTAGAAACAAAAGAAAATTTGAAAAGCAGGAGACTGTAAATGGGAGAGAACAGGATGCTGATACGATGTGGAAAGTGCGGAAAAATGTATGATTATGACAAATACAATGGTATTTGTCCAAATTGTGCGCGGTATAACCGACCGGACAGCCGGGAGGATATGGAGCAGAGTCTGCATGATAAATATGATACAGGATCGAATCCACGTCAGCATGACTGGTATCGGGAGCCTCAGAGTACAGACAAGCAGGAAAAACGGTCTTATACATATCAGAGTTTTGGCGAGCAGGTTACTGAAAAAGGCCATGCGTCAAAGCGGACAACGCATCAGGCGCAGGGACGAAAAATGCCGGCTTTTCTGCCAGCTGTGATTGTTCTTGTAGCTGTGCTTGTGGCTGTACTGATAGGGATTATAGTGCTTTTTACGACCCTGGGCTCTGCAATCACAGACGACTGGGATGTAAATGACCAGGGCTACGACCAGGCGGAAGAAACCATTGATCCGGAATATCAGAACCGGATTTATGTGGATTATGCCTGGGCGGATTACCTGGGAGATGATCTTGATGACGTGGACTGGGATGATTATGTAAATGATTATTTTACAGGAGCGACAGACGGAGAATTGGCACAGCTTTCAAAACTTACGGCGGAACCCGGAATGACGTACTATCTGATCTCTTTGGATATCAGAAACAACCTGTCTGATTCGTACAGCTTATCTTATCTGACAGAAGATATGATCAGTCTCTGGTCGGATGAAGACATGGATGGAAACCCGGATAAATATTATCCGGTGGAAAAACTGTTTACCATCAGCCATCCGGAGACGGAGTCCATGGATGATAATTATGTGGATGTACTGGTGGCGGTGCCGGATGATCTGGAAGACCTTTACGGAACCTGTATTCTGAATGATAATGCAGAAGAGTTTGACTGTTATCTGGATGAATAAATCATATTGGAGGAACTTATGATGGAAAATATTCGTATCAAATATTTTACAGACAAAATTGACAAGCTGGAGTATATCGATGGAAAGTCTGACTGGATCGATCTGCGTGCAAGCGAGACCGTGGAGATGAAAGCAGGCGAGTTCAAGCTGATCCCGCTTGGAGTGGCCATGGAGCTGCCGAAGGGATATGAAGCGCATGTAGTACCGCGCAGTTCCACTTTTAAAAATTATGGATTGTTGCAGGTAAACAGTTGTGGAATCATCGATGGTTCTTACTGCGGAGACGAAGATATGTGGCGCATGCCGGTGTACGCAACCCGTGATACCGTGATCAATTTAAACGACAGAATCTGTCAGTTCCGTATTGTGAAGAACCAGCCGCAGATCGTATTTGAGGAAGTTGCATCACTTGGAAACAGCAACCGTGGCGGATTTGGAAGTACTGGAAAACAGTAGATCAGATGAACAAAAAATGTGTGACAGATACGAAAATAAAGTTCGGTAAATCGTCAAAAAATTGAAGAAGTCCATCGGCGTAATGCTGAAAAATTGTAAGACATGAACAAAAAACTGGCAGATATACCAAGGTTTTGATGGTAATTTTGTTAAAATACCTGATGACAAGGCGGAATGGATTTGTTAAAATAACAACATAAACAAAGCAGGATGTTTTGTGGAGAATAATTTTATGGAGGGTAATTAAAAATGGCAGAATTATCATTGAAACATGTTTACAAAAGATATCCAAATGGTTTTGAGGCTGTAAAAGATTTCAATCTTGATGTAGCAGATAAAGAGTTTATCATCTTCGTAGGTCCATCCGGATGTGGTAAATCTACAACACTTCGTATGATCGCTGGTCTGGAGGAAATCACAGAGGGTGAATTCGATATCGACGGAAAGAGAATGAATGACATTGAGCCGAAAGACAGAGATATTGCCATGGTATTCCAGAACTATGCATTATATCCTCATATGACCGTATATAACAATATGGCATTTGCGTTAAAATTAAGAAAAGTTCCGAAAGATGAGATTGATAAAAAAGTTCGTAACGCAGCAAGAATCCTTGATCTTGAGAAATTACTGGATCGTAAACCGAAAGCTCTTTCCGGTGGACAGAGACAGCGTGTTGCCATGGGACGTGCCATCGTGCGTGAGCCGAAAGTATTCCTTATGGATGAGCCGCTTTCCAACTTGGATGCAAAATTAAGAGTACAGATGCGTTCCGAGATTTCTTCCTTACATCAGAGACTTGGCGCAACCATCATCTATGTAACACATGATCAGACTGAGGCTATGACACTTGGTACCAGAATCGTTGTTATGAAGGACGGCGTGATCATGCAGGTAGATTCTCCGCAGAAACTTTACAATGAGCCGGACAATCTGTTTGTCGCAGGTTTCATCGGATCCCCGCAGATGAACTTCATTGATTGCGTATGCAAGGTTGAGGGAGATAAAGTTACTCTTACAAACGGCGATGATTCATTTGTAATGCCGGAAAACAAAGCAAAAGCATTAAAAGATGGCGGATATGACGGAAAGACAGTTGTATTTGGTATTCGTCCGGATGATATGGATGATTATCCAGAGTATATTGAAAAACATGCCGGATATGCGCTCAAAGCAAAATGTACCGGTTATGAGCTTCTTGGTTCCGAAGTATTACTTTACTATACATACAACGGTGCTACAATGACTGCAAAAGTTGATTCCAGCACACCGTGCCGTTATGGTGATGATGTAACTGTTGCTTTTGATATTAACAAAGGACATATCTTTGATAAAGAGACAGAGCAGGTTATCTCTCACTAAGAGCAATACATCGAAACGATAATTGTTTTGGGAAAAATGAAACTGGGTATGGAACACATACCCAGTTTTCTTACTTGATGGGGGAATGCAGATCCCTGTCAGGATTATGCGAATGTTTGAGAATTGGAGGTATCAAAACGGTTATGGAGGCACATGTATCCGGAAAAAAACTCATGCAGGCGCTGCAGGAAATGCAGGAGATTTCCAGAATGGAATTTGTTCTGTATTCAAAGAAAGGAAAGCTTCTGGCATCCACCTGCCCGGAGCCGGAACAGAAGATTCAGGAATTTGTTGTGCAGTTTGGAAAGTCCATGGCAGAAAGCCAGACGATACAGGACTGGATTTTCCTGAAAATTGAAATCAATGACCGCACGGAATTGATTCTTCTGGTAAATAAAAATGGCAGTAACGATTCATCCTATGTGATAGGACGCATGGCATCCTGCCAGATCCGAAATCTGTATCTGGCAGCCAGAGAACCAGCCAGTGAATCAAACTTTCTGCGCAGACTGATGCAGGGAGAATACAGTGAACAGCAGATTCGTGAGCAGATACATGAGGTACGATTGAAAAATGCTTCTTATATGCTGTATGTGATCCAATTTTCCGGGGAACAGGATCAGATTGTCCTGGAAACATTGAAGAATCTGTTTGTTGTATATTCTGTTGATTATCTTGTGGAAATGGATGATACACATATGGTTCTGGTGAAAAATATTCTGGGAATTGATATAGAATATGATATTTATGCACGCAGGATCATTGATAATTTGCAGTCAGAAGCTATGGTAAATGCCTGGGTGGGATATACGGATCCGGCAGAAGATCTGACAGAGTTTCATGAGTGCTACCGGCAGGCCTGCACGGCACTTCAGGTAGGAACTGTGTTTTACGAGGAAGAGCGTGTTTTTTATTACCGGCATCTTGGCCTTGGACGTTTGATCCAGCAGCTGCCGAAAGAACTGTGCGATCTGTTTTTGCAGGAAGTTTTAGGAGAACAGGCGGATCTTGATCTGGATGAAGAGACGCTGGCGACGATCAAGCATCTGTTTGATAACAACCTGAATATTTCAGAGACTGCCCGACAGCTTTATATTCATCGAAATACATTGGTTTATCGTCTGGAGCGGATTGAGAAAAGACTTGGTCTCGATATTCGCACCTTTGAAGATGCGATGTTGTTTAAAATCGCCATGATGGTTCGCACTCACAGAAATGCAATCGGCGGTTGCCAAATAAAACCTGACGTGGTAGAATAAAAAAATACCCAGTGACAGTAGTAGGTCGCTGGGTACTTACACGTTTACATAAATCAATAAAGGGTATAGGAGCAGAAACCGAGTATGAGTATAGACAAAAAGAAAAAAGTCTGGGTGGTGGGACACAAGAATCCGGATACTGATTCTATTTGTGCAGCCATTGCCTATGCAAACCTGAAAAATCAGGTGGATGAAAATCGTTATGAGGCAAAACGTGCCGGTGAATTGAATGAAGAGACAAAATACGTGCTGAAGACATTTGGCGTGAAATCCTCGGGATTGATCACCGATGTGGGCGCTCAGGTAAAAGATATTGAAATCCGTAAGACACCGGGCGTCAGTGGCAAAATTTCCCTGAAACGAGCATGGGAAATGATGAAAGAGCAGAACGTTGTCACACTTCCGGTAACAGATGAAGAGAATAATCTGGAGGGACTGATCATTACCGGAGATATTGCAACATCCTACATGGATGTGTATGACAACAGCATTTTGTCCCGTGCAAAGACACAGTATCAGAACATTGTAGATACACTGGATGGAACCATGCTGTGTGGAAATGAGCATGCATATTTTACAAAAGGAAAAGTAGTGGTTGGATCTGCAAGTCCGGAAACCATGGAACAGTTTTTGGAGGACGATGATCTGGTTATTATGGGAAATCGTTATGATGCACAGGTCTGTGCACTGGAATCCAATGCAAGCTGTATCGTTATTGCAGGAAGTCCGCAGGTTCCGAAGACGATTGTAAAAATGGCAGAAGAGAGAAACTGTGTGCTGATCACAACTGATTATGATACTTACACGACAGCACGTCTGATTAACCAGAGTATGCCAATTAAATTTTTTATGCGCAGAGAGCAGCTGGTTACATTCGAGACAGAGGAATACATTGACGAAGTCCGTGAGATCATGTCCAAGGAAAAACATCGCGATTTCCCTGTTCTGGATGAGGATGGCAAATATGTAGGTATGATTTCCAGACGAAACCTGTTGAATATGAAGAAAAAACAGGTGATTCTGGTGGATCACAATGAGAAAACACAGGCGGTTGATGGTATTGGCGGCGCAGATATCCTGGAGATCATCGATCATCACAGAATCGGAAGCCTGGAGACCATGTCACCGGTATTTTTCCGCAATCAGCCTCTGGGATGTACTGCAACCATCATCTATCAGATGTATCAGGAGCAGAATGTGGAGATCAATAAAGAGATGGCAGGACTGCTTTGCTCTGCAATCCTGTCCGATACGTTAATGTATCGCTCTCCTACCTGTACACCGCTTGACAAGGCAGTCGCAGAGGAGCTGGCACAGATCGCAGGTATCAATACCGAAGAACATGCGAAAGCAATGTTCCAGGCTGGAAGTGATTTCGGAAGCAAGACACCGGAAGAAATTTTTTATCAGGATTTCAAAACCTTCAGTCAGGATGGGGTTGACTTTGGCGTGGGCCAGTTGAGTGCCATGACACAGGAAGAACTGGATCAGGTACGCGATAAACTGCTGCCATATCTGCGTGAAGCCATGACAGAGCGTAAGATTGAGATGGTATTTGTAATGTTGACAAATATTATCGAGGAGACCACTTATCTGATCTGTGCAGGTGAGAAGGCAGATGAACTGGTAGAAAAGGCTTACCATGTTCACAAGGAAGGTGATTACCATGTGCTGAAAGGTGTGGTATCCAGAAAGAAACAGCTGATTCCAATGTTTATGTCAGCAATGCAGGAACAGTAAGAGAGGATAGAGACAGCGATGGAAAGAGAATACTGGAAAGCAGGAAATATGCTTTATCCGGTACCGGCAGTGATGGTCAGCTGCCAGAGACCGGGAGAACGGCCGAATATTGTTACGATTGCCTGGGCGGGAACCATTTGTTCCGATCCGGCCATGGTATCAATTTCTGTGCGAAAAGAGCGTTATTCTTATGATATTATCAAAGAGACCGGAGAATTTGTCATCAATCTGACAACCAATGATCTGACGTTTGCGACAGATTACTGTGGTGTAAAATCCGGAAGAGATGTGGACAAATTCAAAGAGATGAAACTGACCCCGAGCAAGTCAAAGACCATTGCGGCACCGGGAATCGCAGAGAGTCCGGTAAGCCTGGAATGTAAAGTAAAACAGGTGATTGAGCTTGGTTCCCACGATATGTTCCTGGCAGAGGTGACAGCTGTATCCGTGGATCCGAAATATATGGATGAAAAAGGAAAGTTCCATCTGAACGATATCGGACTGACCGCATATTCTCATGGTGAGTATTTCAAACTGGGAGAGAAGATCGGTTCTTTCGGCTATAGCGTGAAAAAGAAATAGATAAGTAGAAGAAAAGTCAGAAAAGAAATTGAAATATAAAAAGACAGAGTGTATACAAAACCATTTGAACCCGTAAAAAACGGTTGGATGGGGGTGTGTGTACTCTGTCTTTTTTAGTTCCTGTTAAAAAATAAAATTGTGCAGAAAATTACGATTATCATGAACAGCAGATGCTATTTGATCAGGGTATCCATCAGGTTTTCATAGATATCAACATTGGATTCTTTCCAATTGCGGCACACGGCCTCTGCCTGCGCACGGTTTTTGACATGCAGAGTCAAATCTACGATATCGGTACTCTGATCCTGGATGCGGCAGCGTACATCGTAGCCGGAACCGGCAGCTTTGTAATAATCTGCAAACACATCTGTTTCCTGCTTCAAATCAAAATGATGTGCCTGAAAATATGTGCGAATATCTTCTTTGATGGCATCGGAAACTTTTGTGTGGAAGAAACCGAGTGTCTGCATACCATCCTCCGTCAGATGGTAACGGGTGTTGTTGTGGGTGGATTCTGCAGTGATCAGATCCGTTTCCAGTAATCCGGTAATGGCCTCCTGAACGGTGAAATAATCCGTATATTCATTTTCCAGAATAAAATTTGTGATCTGTGTGTTGTTCAGCGGATACTCTACAATGTTCAGCATGTACAGAATCATGACGCGGTACATGATGTCCAGTTTAGTCATAGTATTCCTTTCCCTGCCAGGTGTCCCGCTCCTTGAGCCGTTTTCGAATGGTATTCAATACCCGTTTTTTATCCGTACTCCAAAGCGGCGCTACCAGCAGTTTGCGTGGACCGTCTCCGGTAATACGGTGAACAACCATGGATGCCGGGAGATGTTCGAGACAGTCAATGATGAATTCACAGTAATCTTCCATGGAAAACAGAGAAAACGGATGCTGTTCGTAATAATCTGCCAGATCCGTATCTGATAAAACATGCAGTAACTGCAATTTGACTCCTGAGATTGGAGAGTGAGCCACGTAATCAACTGTCTGCATCATGTCTGCTGCAGTTTCGTCTGGCAAACCGAGGATCACATGAGTAATAACCGGAATACTGTGTGCTGTCAGGGCATTGACTGCTGTCTCATAGCAGGAGAGTGAAAATTCTCTGCGGATAAAAGCGGCACTTTTTTCATGGATCGTCTGAAGTCCAAGCTCTACCCAGACAGGCTTGATCTGATTCAGTTCGGAAAGCAGTTCGAGAATTTCGGCGTTGATACAGTCCGGCCTTGTGGCAATGGACAGAACAACGATGTCCGGATGCCGGATCGCTTCCAGAAAAAGCGGACGCAGATAGGAGACAGGTGCATAGGTATTGGTATAGGCCTGAAAATAGGCGATATATTTGCGGCAGTTTGTTTTTCGTTCCAGTTTCTTTTTGCCGGATTCAATCTGCTCTGTCACGGAGAGAAGATGGTCTTCTGCAAAATCACCGGAACCGCCGCGGCTGCAGAAAATACAGCCGCGGGTTCCCTTTGCCCCGTCACGGTTCGGGCAGGTCATACCGCCATTCAGAGAAATGCGATATACTTTTTCTCCGAATGTCTCTTTTAAATAAGTGTCCAGTGAATAATAACGATTCTGATTCATTCTTATTTTTTATGCCTCGATATGAGATTTGACAGCCTGGCTGACTACATCAGCAACACGCGGATCAAACGGCTCCGGCATAATGAAGTCTTCGTTCAGTTCTTCGTCGCTGACAAGTCCTGCGATGGCTTTGGCAGCAGCAAGTTTCATTTCTTCTGTGATCTGACGGGCATGTCCCTCCAGGGCACCTTTGAAAATTCCCGGGAAAGCGATAACATTATTTACCTGGTTCGGGAAATCACTTCGTCCGGTTCCGACTACTTTTGCGCCGGCAGCTTTTGCCACATCCGGCATGATCTCCGGAACAGGGTTTGCCATAGCAAAAAGGATCGCATCTTTGTTCATGGAAGCAACCATTTCAGCAGATACGATATTTGGAGCAGATACGCCGACAAAGATATCAGCGCCACGCAGAGCGTCTGCTAAAGTACCGGTCTGGTTCTCAAGGTTTGTGACCTCTGTCATTTTCTGCTGCATCCAGTTCAGGTCCGGATAATCTTTTCCGATGATACCGAGTTTGTCACACATGGTCACATGTTTGAAACCGTAGGTGAGCAGTAATTTTGTGATAGCCACACCGGCAGAACCGGCACCGTTTACAACGACGCGGCAATCTTCTTTCTTCTTGCCTGTCACGCGCAGGGCGTTGATGATTCCGGCCAGAACAACGATGGCTGTTCCGTGCTGATCATCGTGGAATACCGGGATATCCAGCATGGATTTTAATTTCTCTTCAATTTCAAAACATCTCGGTGCGGAGATATCTTCCAGGTTGATGCCGCCGAAAGTCGGAGCAATATTTGCAACGGTACGGATGATCTCATCGGTATCCTGTGTGTCCAGGACGATCGGAACTGCGTTGACATCTGCGAACTCTTTGAAAAGAACACATTTTCCTTCCATAACAGGCATGGCAGCCAGAGCACCGATATTTCCAAGACCGAGAACAGCACTGCCGTCAGATACAACAGCTACGGTGTTTGCTTTCATTGTGTAGGTGTATGCAGCGGCCGGATCCTTTGCGATGACTTTACAAGGCTCTGCAACGCCCGGTGTGTAGGCGATTGATAAATCTTCACGGGATTTTACCGGAGATTTTGCTTCTGTGGAAAGCTTACCGTTCCACTGTTTATGTAATGCTAATGCTTTTTCATTTAAATCCATGTTTGTGGCTCCTTTGCAATCATTTTTTCCTGATTATCATATCATCAAAAAAACACAAATCAAGGAATTAGAAAAAATACTTCCTATTTATATGGATTTGGTGTATAATCCCATTTTCAACACTTATGAGATAAAAAAAGCCGAGATTTCCTTATAAATCAAGG
>CAVKTR010000036.1:0-30659 GCA_963659325.1 Dysosmobacter segnis | reverse complement strand
CATCTTTTTTTTACAATATTGTCATTCAGGAATATTCTCAGTATCCTTATCACTCACCATTCATAATAGTGGGAAATCTCTCTTCTGATATAATTATTTTCTGTACGCAAGTGCATTCCAGCGCAGCTCGTTTTTCAGCTGACGGATGTTTGTATCTTTATCAATGTAAACAGCTTCGATCCCCATTGCATCTGCCCAGTCACCCATCTGTTCTGCTGTCAGGTCATAGGAGAATGCAGTATGATGTGCGCCACCTGCAAGGATCCAGGCTTCCGCACCTGTGATCAGGTTCGGCTGCGGTGTCCAGAATGCAGTAGCAACCGGAAGTTTCGGCATCGGTTTCTCTGTCTTTTTGCATTCTACATCATTGATGATCAGACGGAAGCGGTCACCAAGGTCGATCAGGGAAGTTGCGATAGCCGGACCTGTCTTTGCGGTAAATACCAGGCGGGCCGGATCTTCTCTGTCACCCATGGATAATGGCTGCTCTTTGATGCTGATCGGGCCGTCTGCGATACTCGGGCAAACCTCCAGCATGTGCGCTTCCAGAACACCTTCTTTTCCCGGAACCAGATTGTAAGTATAATCTTCCATGAAGGAAGTTCCTTTTGCGTCTTTCATGCCCTGAGTCATGATCTTCATAACACGTACCATGGCTGCTGTCTTCCAGTCACCCTCGCCACCGAAGCCGTATCCTTTTTCCATCAGACGCTGGATAGCAAGTCCCGGAAGCTGCTGCAGTGCGCCCAAATCTCCGAAGTGAGTAACGATGGCCTGGTAGTTTTTCTCCTCCAGGAAACGCTCGAATCCGATTTCGATGCCTGCCTGAACAGCTACATGTTTGCGGAATTCTTTCTCATCTCTGCCCTCTAACAGGATCTGATATTTGCTGTAGTACTCTTCTACCAATGTATCGATATCTGCCTGAGAAACAGCGGCAACTGCCTCAGCAATCTCATTTACCGGATAAGCATCTACTTCCCAGCCGAATTTGATCTGTGCTTCTACTTTGTCACCCTCAGTAACAGCTACATTTCTCATATTATCTGCAATTCTCATAACGCGGACATGGCTGCTCTCTACCACGCCAACTGCGGTACGCATCCAGGAACCAATCTTTTTCTGAACGGCTTCATCTTCCCAGTAGCCAACTACGATCTTGCGCTCCATGCCAAGGCGGCTGAAAATATGGCCAAACTCACGGTCACCGTGTGCGGACTGGTTCTCGTTCATGAAATCCATGTCGATGCTGTCATATGGGATCTCACGGTTGAACTGTGTATGCAGGTGAAGCAACGGTTTTCTGTACTCCTGCAGACCGAGGATCCATGATTTTGCCGGTGAAAAAGTGTGCATCCATGTAATTACACCTGCGCAGTTCTCATCATTGTTTGCCTCATTGAAGGTCTGACGGATCAGCGCATTTGTGATCAGGGTTGGTTTCCAGACTACTTCATATGGAAGATTTCCAGAAGCATTTAATGCGTTTACAATAATTTTAGCATGCTCTGCCACATGTGCCAGACACTCGTCTCCGTATAAATCCTGTGAACCTGTGCAAAACCAGAATTTGTAATTTTTCTGCTGAATCATAGTATAGTTCCTCCTCATATATATCGTTTATGTTTTATAATTTCAAAATTTTATTTTTTAATGTATTTTTCTGTTCTCATGTTACAGAAATCATGTTGGTATTTTTATTGAAAATCCTTACTGATTGTTCTGACCATAATAAGCATTCGCACCATGTTTTCGGTAATAATGTTTGTCCTGCAGTTCCTGCGGTGCCGGCTGATTCTGTGGATTGATCATCTCACAGCGAGCAGCCATTTTTGCCACCTCTTCCAGAACGACTGCGTTGTGCACGGCCTCATGCGCATCCTTGCCCCAGGTAAACGGACCATGATTTTTACATAAAACTGCCGGTACTGCAATGTAATCTTTGCCGCGGCGCTCGAACTCATCCGCGATCAGCACGCCAGTATTGTGCTCATACCCTTCGTCAATCTCTTCTTTAGTCAGATTGCGCACACATGGAACCTCTCCGTAAATATAATCCGCATGGGTTGTTCCATAACACGGAATGTCACGCCCCGCCTGCGCCCAGCTGGTGGCCCAGGAAGAATGCGTATGTACGATTCCACCGATATTCGGAAAACGATTATAAAGAACCACATGGGTTGCGGTATCAGAAGATGGATTATAGCGTCCCTCCACCTTATTTCCATTTAAATCTACGACCACCATATCTTCCGGTGTCAGCAGATCATATTCCACACCACTTGGTTTGATGACAAACAGCCCGGATTCCCGGTCAATTCCGCTGACATTTCCCCAGGTGAATGTTACCAGTCCGTACTTTGGGAGCATCATATTTGCTTCATATACCTGTTTTTTCAACTCTTCCAGCATGAAAAATTCCTCCTGTTTTTCATATATACCTAAATTTCTTTCTTATATAACTATTTAATGCAACTGCTCTACCGCTGCACGCTCAATGGCAAGACCTGCTTTGTAATCTTTCATAAACGCCTCAAACCCTTCCACATCGGCTGCCTCCGGCTGCATTGCGCTGCCTTCCTTTCCATGGAAAATTCTGGCATTCAGATACTCCGGTAATGTCTCGCCGTCTGCCTTATTCTGCATGTAAGCGGCCAGAAGTGCAATTCCCCATGCACCGCCCTCACCGGCTGTCTCCATAACAAACACCGGCGTCTGCATTGCTGCAGCCATGATCCGCTGTCCGACACCTTTTGTCAGGAAAAATCCACCATGGCCAAGCATTTTATCAATCTGTACTTTTTCCTGTTTTACCAGAATGTCCATGCCGGCTTTCAATGCACCAAGGGATGTCATCAGATGTACTCGCATGAAGTTTGCCAGATTAAATGCACTGTCCGGTCTGCGCACAAACAACGGGCGTCCTTCTTCAAATCCGGTAATGCTCTCTCCGGAAAAATAATTGTATGCCAGCAGGCCACCGCAGTCTGCGTCACCTTCCAGTGCCTTGCGGTACAAAGTGCCGTACAAGGTATCCATATCCGGTTTCACACCAAAAGCTTCCATCGCTTCGCCAAACAATCCAACCCACGCATTCAGGTCAGAGGTACAGTTATTGCAATGTACCATTGCCACCGGTTTTCCATCCGGTGTGGTAACCATATCGATTTCTTCGAAATATTTGGAAAGGGCATGCTCCATAACAACCATGGCAAACACACTTGTTCCTGCAGATACGTTTCCGGTGCGGACTGCCACACTGTTTGTCGCTGTCATACCGGTTCCTGCGTCTCCCTCCGGCGGACAAAGTGGAATTCCCGCCTGCAGATCTCCGGCCGGATCCAGCAGTTTCGCACCTGCCTCAGTCAGTACACCTGCCTGCTCTCCTGCCACCAGAACCTTCGGGAAAATCTCTTTCAGATGATAGGATAATCCTTTTTCCTGTAACAATTCATCAAATTTTGCCACCATTGCGGCATCAAACTCATTAGTATCCGAATCAATCGGGAACATACCGGCCGCCTCGCCGACACCTACTACTTTTTCTCCGGTCAGCTGCCAGTGGATATAACCTGCAAGGGTTGTTACAAAGCGGATCTGGCTGACATGCGGCTCTTTATTTAAAATTGCCTGATACAGATGTGCCACACTCCAACGCTGTGGAATGTTAAAAGCAAATGTCTCGGAAAGTTCTTTTGCCGCCTGTTCTGTCATCGTATTTCTCCAGGTACGGAACGGAACCAGCAGATGGTCTTCCTGATCAAAAGCCATATAACCATGCATCATGCCGCTGAATCCCAGCGCAGCCACCTTTGTCAGTGTCTCACCGTATTTTTTCTGAACATCCTGCTTCAGGTCAGCATAACAATCCTGTAATCCTTCTCTGATATCCTCCAGGCTGTAAGTCCAGATCTGGTTCTCCAGACGGTTCTCCCATCCATGGCTTCCCAAAGCCAGTGGATTTCCCGCTTCATCGATCAAAACCGCCTTGATTCTTGTGGATCCGAACTCCATACCAAGTACCGCCTGACCATTCCGGATCAGTTCTGCAATTTTCACGTTGTCCATCGTATTTCCCCCTTTTATTTTTATGTGTATAAAAAAAATCGATTTTTCCAAAATATCCTTATCTCTTAATACTTCTATCATAAATCATTTCCATTGAAACAGAAAGAAATTTATTATGCATTTTCTGGACATTTATTAACATTCCATATAAAATAAGAAGAAAAATACTTTTTTCAGATCTTAGCCTTTCGGATTGGGAAAACATCCGTTTCATCCGTCCTGCGCTATGATCTTCGGAGGCATATATGCTTGCAAATTTTGAACCAAGAAATACCGGAGGTACCGAGCAGGTCTGGACCGGCCGCTACCGCAATCTTCACAATCTCCCTCACTGGCATCTTGAAAACGAACTGATCTGTGTGGAACAGGGCTGTGTCACGGTGTCCCATAACCATCAGGAATATACCCTTACCACCGGAGAAGCTATTTTTCTCTCCAGTGGGGAAATCCACTATATCAAAAGCGAACCGGACAGCATCACTGCCATCACCTTATTTGATGCAGCTCTGACGGCGCCGCTGACCAGCCATTATCAGCTCTGCTGCGCCAAACTATCTGGTGACTATGATATTGCAGACGTCTTTTCCCATATTCAGAGAGAACGTGCCGAGAAAAAACCTTTTTTTGAACAACAGACCTGTGTGCTGATCACCGAATTAATGATCCGGATCTTTCGTGGAGAACACTGTATGCCTGCGGTGAGCCGCCAGGAACACTCTTCCATCGACAATTACAAAAATCTGCTGGATGAAATTGAAAAAAACTATAACTACATCACATTTTCCGATGCCGCTGCATTTATGGGACTGTCGGAACCGTATTTCTCGAGATTTTTCCGAAAGATCTCTGGCATGACATTTTCCAGATACCTAAATACGGTCCGTTTGGAACATGCCATTGCCATGCTGCTGGAAAATCCACGCAAACATTCGGTGACAGAAATCGCATCCCTCTGTGGGTTTGAAACCATTCGACATTTTAATCGGGTTTTCCGTGATATTACAGGAATGTCACCCCGGGAACTTCCCGCCAATTATGTTCCTGATTTCAAGCCGATCTGTCGGATTGCGGATGCATTTGATCCGACGCTGCAAAGTTCGGAACTCTTGACGGAACCAGATACACAGGAGTAAGATAAAAGAACAAACAGAAATGGAGAATTTATTTATATGAAAAAATTAAAACAGATCACTGCGCTTATCGGTGTTATCGCACTGGCCGGGTTATACGTGTCTACACTGGTACTGGCGCTGATTGGCAGCGCGGAAGCGATCAACCTGTTAAAGGCTGCCGTGTATGCGACGATTGTGCTGCCGGTACTGCTCTGGGCGTATTCCTTCATCTACCGTATGATGAAAGGGAAACAGAATGATGATACGTCCGAAAAAAATGGCTAAAATTTAATATTGTATAAGACGAAATCAAAGACTCCTTCTGCAACCGCTAGCCGTTCGTTCCCCTCGTTTTGCTTCAGTTTTATCGCGCTCACTTCCAACTCCGATAAAAGCTGGTCGTCTCTCGCTCGCGCAAAATTCGCAAAACTCGGTCACTTACTGAATCGCTTGTCGCAGAAGGAGTCTTTGATTTCGTCATTTACACAGTGATATGCTTTTATTTTATACGCTAAAATAGATTGGCTGTGAAATGATGAATATAAAAAAATATATATTAATTATTAAATAGTGTGACGAACAGTTTGTTCGTAACGCAGATGAAAGGACTCTGGCTATTTTTTCTCGACCAGCGATTGTTAGCGGGCGAGATAAAATCGCAGAGTCCTTTTTCATAACCTACCGTTTTTTTGAACTTTTTTCGTCACATTATTCCGTTGTAGCCGAAGTATCAGAAGACGTATCTGTTTCGGAAGATGAGGAAGACGTATCATCGGCATCATCCGTTTCGTCGACTTTGAGATCATCGACACCTTTATTCAGGGTTGTATTTACATAGCTACTGCCAACCAGATATACATTCTCATCGTCGCTGACCTGCACATAGGTACCGCCAACAATCGCATTTGTACTTCCAAATGTCACCGTTTTTTCACTTCCATCTGAGAAATCCAGTGTTACCTGCTGTGTCGGCTGATCAATACCATACTCCGATACATCCTTAGGGCTTTCCACGGTGCTGTCCGCAGTCATGCTGCCAAGAGAAGACAGCATTGTTTTCATTTTATCCGCATCGATTTCTGCAGTTTCATCTGTGTTGCATTTCCAGTCATCCCCGTCTTTTGTAAAACTCAGAACGCTTCCATCATACTCATAAGAGATTCCTGTCACATCATCCGACATAAACTGCAGTGCATAGACTTTCTCGTCTTCTTCCTGCTGTGCTGCTTTCTGATCCTGTTTTTTCTGATATCCTTTCATCCCGGCAGACGCAGCTACAATTGCCACCAATGCAATCACTAAAATAATCCATTGTTTTTTTCTCATACACAAATTCCTTTCAAAATCATAGGTACTGAGCGCACAATTCTAATCCATATAATCAGAGATATTTTTTAATTGCTGCGCTCTGTACCTCATTTCCGTTTCATTATGCCCGGCGTCTGCGATACCAGATCACGATACCGATCACGATAAGTGCTACCGGAAGTACCATGACAAGTAATGTCTCACTCATGATCGCAACAGATTGATTTACAGACAATGTTGAATAAGTATACTGTTTTGCATCAATGGATACTGCGGAATCACTTCCCGCAAAACCACTTGTAATTCCTTTAAACAGCGCTAGATTCTGTCCGGATACCATAGAATCCGCATCACTTGTAAAGGCCAGCGCAGAACCTACAATCGTAATATCTGCCCCTGTCTCACTATCCGTCACATTTGCTGCAATGGT
Source organism: Dysosmobacter segnis (assembly GCA_963659325.1). Taxonomy (GTDB): domain Bacteria; phylum Bacillota; class Clostridia; order Lachnospirales; family Lachnospiraceae; genus Eubacterium_I. Next base: position 23,741 of record CAVKTR010000036.1, on the reverse strand, counting down.
AAAACTTCCGGTCTGATCTCCGCTTTCTTTCTCAAAAGTTTTGATGTTTGCGATATCTGTCTTTACGTAAGCACTGTCAGAAGTTGTCAGCAGATCCGTCCATGTAATCGTATCCGGATGCGCACCTGAATTGCTTATGGCCTGTGCATACGGCATAAAGACATAATTTTCTACTTTCGAAGTCTGGGTAGCGCTTGCCACATCCGGAAGCAAATAAAACGGATACTGATAGTAATGAGAATGATCGGAATCCATTACCAGTCCATCTGTTACACTAATATCATAAGTTGCAAGGATACTGTCAAAATTCGGTGTATCGGCTGTTTTACTGTAGGAAGTTGTAATCACTGCCTTTCCGCCGCCAGCCAGATAATTACTTACTTTTGCTGCATCATCCGCTGAGAAATCAGAAGTTGGTCCGTTAATAATGATAGCTGCTGCATCCTCCGGGATTGCATCTTCCTGCAGAAGAGTTACTTCTTCTACGGAAATATTCATTTTCTCCAGTGCAGACTTAAAACTATCATCCAGTGTGGTCTCTCCATGACCGGTGATCGCGTATACCTTTGGCATATCCTCACTGGTTACATAACTGATGGCACTGGTCAGCTGACCTTCTCCATCGTATGCAGATTTTGTCTGTGTATAAGTGGAATAATCTACGGAATATTCATACAGATCACTTGCATCAACTACTTTTGAATTATCACCACTCACAACAATAATACTTCCATCTGATGGTGCCGTATCTGTATAACTTGCATAGAAATTCGGTGAAACAGCCGGATCCACGTACTCAACTTTGATGTGAGAAGATTCATCCGCATAATTTTCCAGTGTACGTACTACGGTATCATCTGCACTCTTTTCACTGGACAACACATATAACGTTACATCCTGTTTTAACTTTTTCACCAGATTTACACTGTCATCTGTCAGTGTATACAAATTCTGTGTGGTCAGATCCACGTTTTTCACTTTTTCCGGAAGCTGATTTGCAAACACATTTACTGCCACAGCGATCGCAATTCCGATCACAACAAAACTGGAGTTGAACACGCCACGTCTGATCTTTTTGGAACTTACGGTCCAACGATGTTTCTGCACTACCTGACAGGTCAGGAACAAGAACAATGCTGTTCCGCTAACATAATAAACAATTCCGGTCACATCCAGCATTCCGTTACTGAAATTACTCAATGCAGAGGATGTGGACAGGCAGTTTAAAATTTTCGTCAGTGTATTTCCACTGGAAGAAATAATACTCGTAATCCCTTCCATCATATATCCGATGAACAGCAATGCAAAAGATAATACTGCTGCAATCACCTGACTTTCTGTCAGTGAAGATACAAAGACACAGATAGAAATAGACAGGCATCCGTACAGCCATACGCCAAGGATTGCCGCATAACTTTCCGCAATCGGAACACTGCCAAATCTGGACAGAATCGGCGGGCACAGGCAGATTGCACCGATTACTATTGAAAATACGATCACCAACGCCAAAAATTTGCCAAAAATTACTTTTGGAATAGAAACCGGTGAAGTATACAGTAGCTGATCTGTCTTTGTTTTTCGGTCATCCGACATACTACGCATAGCCAGAATCGGAATGATGATCATCAATACGAATGCCACATTATTCAGCGAATAAGACAGATACGGTGTGCCGTAAATCAGGTTATTTGCCACAAAATATAAATTAAATACAAAGAAAAATGCTGCAAGGAAAATCCATCCGATCACAGAGGTAAAATATGCCTTCAGCTCTCTTTTTAATACTGCTATCATGCTTTATGCACCTCCTCAGATCCGGTCAACTCCAGGAATACATCTTCCAATGTCTTCATATTTGTCTTCATTTCCAGTAAAACAAGATCATTTAATGCACAATAACGGAATACTGATGCACGGATATCTTTGCCTTCCTGCGCAATAACAGACAAGTGCAGTTCTTTCTCCTCAGATTCAGCGGTTTCCATTTCATCTAATTCCTGCACATCTGACTCATTTTCCACAGATGCTGTTTCCTGCTGCTCTGATTCCATTACTGTTGCTTCTACAGTCTCTATATCTGTCGCTGCTTCCTGCTGTTCTTCTTCAAGTACGGATGCATCTTCTGTCATCTGTTCTTCTGAAACAAGCCCTTCTGTTTCTACACCTGTATCAGAATCATGTAAAAGTACTTCTCGTACGACTTTGCACTCTTTGACGCCATCGATCTGCTTCAGACCGGCAATCTGTTCCAAAGTTCCATGTACGATAACATCCAGCTGCTGTGCACCACTCATGCGGCTCTCCAGATGTTCCATGGAATCACTTGCCACCAGATTTCCCTTGGAAATAATAAACACATGATCACACACGGCACTGATTTCCTGTAAAATATGGGAACTCAAAATTACCGTATGATTTTCCTTTAAAGAGCGGATCAGATCACGTATTTCAATGATCTGTTTCGGATCCAGTCCTACCGTCGGCTCATCCAGAATAATAATTTCCGGCATTCCCATCAACGCCTGCGCAAGTCCCACACGCTGCCGGTATCCTTTCGACAGATTTCGGATCAGACGGTCTTTCATTTCATGAAGTTTTGTCAGATCCATTACCTGCTTAATATCTGCATTTCGTGTATGCGGATCCAATTTTTTCAGTTCTGCCACAAATTTCAGATATTCCAATACCTTCATGTCGCCATACACCGGTGGAATCTCCGGCAGATAACCAATACATTTTTTTGCTTCCTCTGGATTCTTATTAATGTCATATCCATTGATTTTTACTTCTCCGGATGTTGCACCGATATAACCGGTAATAATATTCATCGTCGTTGATTTTCCTGCACCGTTTGGGCCGAGGAATCCATAGATATTTCCCGGTTCCAGTGTCAGATTCAGATCATTGACCGCCACATTTGTGCCGTATTTTTTTGTAAGATGACTGATTTCTATCAAAACACGATCTCCTCCATTTTCTAAAATTACTATTCTGTATCTTATAAGGAAAATGTGTTAAATATTAGGAAAAAATGTGTCAATTATGTGTCCGTTTTCTCTTTATCTTTTTTCTTTCTTCTCCTTCCGACCACTGCCGCACAACATACGGCTCCAACTATTGCTGCTATCACTACGATTGCTGCTACAGGCATTCTCTTTTGCACTTCAGTATTCATCCCTGATTCAGATTGCTCTGCCTCTTCTTTTAATCGTTTCTTCAGATTCTGCTTCATTTTGCGCAGGCTTTTCTGATTTTTCGCCACAGACACGCCTTTGATCACTTCGCGATACTCGTTCGTACTGCCATCCTTTTTCCACGCCTGATCTGTGCAAAGAATCTCTACCTGTTGTTCTACACCCTCTGGAATAGCAAACGATACCTGTCTGTCATGTTTTTTCAAGTACTGTTCCAACGTTTCTCCGGTCAGATTTACCAGCGTCTGTCTGTTTTCTCCCAGAGCATCTGTCACAGACACCTGAAAGCTCTTTAATTTTCCACCTTCATCTGACGGTACCGCTGTCACCTGCTGTTCTTCCGTCTCATAAACATGATCCGCTTCCAGCCCAGACAGTAAAACTGATGGTGCCGACTGATCCACCACCCATGACAACTGCATCTTTTTCACGTCACTGTATGCCTTTGTTCCGGTTTTATCCCGAGATTCCACCACCAGATGATATTCTCCCTCTTTGGCAAAAACCTCTTTTTTCACCACATACCGGCGCATACTCCATGCATCCTCACCGGTCACTGCTTCCGTAGTAAAATCTTTTCCTTCCTGCAGCACAGTTCCATTTAAACGCACTGCGTAATCCTCGATCAGATCAGTATTTACCTCTTGGATCTCCACATCAGATTCCACTTCACAAATATAATAACGTTCCGTCAGTTCTATGACTGTATCATCCACTTCAAATGTCGAACCTCGACGGTTGACAGAAAATTTCACTTGCTGATGCGCAATTCCATCCTCCGTTTTTATTTCATTTCTACTGTTCCCGGCATAATCTTCTGCCTGACAGGTCAGGGTATAAATTCCATCTTCAGTCAGCTCTGGTATCCGATAGTTCCAGCTTCCAGTCTCCTTTTCTTTGACCGGTAACGGAAGCAGCACTTCTTCTGTCAGATAGATTCCATCCGATGCTGTCACCACACGCTTCAGCAATAGCTGTATGGTTTCGGGATTCAAGTTACCTCCATCATCCAAAACTTGAATCATTGCATTTGAAATACTAGTTTTTCTTGCCGTATCCGCCTGTATTCCAGATAATTTTATTTCCGGTGCTGTCTGATCAATGATAATCTTTTCCGACTGATATGGTTCCATTTCATTTCCATACGGATCAGTATAAAATGCCTGGATTTCATACTCACCGTCTTTCTCCAATGACAGTATTGTCTGATACTGTGCCGTTCCAATTTGCTTCCATTCTGTCTGTACATCCTCTGCTATACCATTCCTTGTCACGGAAAAGACAAAATCTTCCAGCCTGAAATTTACCTCCGCTACATTAAATACCAAATTCACTTTTTCTGCGTAATATAAGTTTCCATTCTGTTTCTGTATCGGTGTAGGGAAATCAATCGTCAGCAATGGACTGACGGTATCAATCACCAGTGTTCCCATGCAGGTCTTTTGCAAACTATGTCCTGCCAGATCAGTGTATTTTAATTCCATTTCGTATTGTCCGTCCTCATACAAAGGCACCGTTGCATGCCACAAATCCTTATCTTGCTTGTCACGCGTCCAATCACTCCATTTTTTTAACGAAGAAGTTGGTGCTTCTGTCCAATCACTCTCCTGTTCATAATCTTCCAGCTCCCTTTTCTTTATCAAAACCTTCCATTCCACTTCCGCTGGGTGAAAATTTGCATCACGGATAGAAAGTTCCACCAACTGCATTCCCTCCATCCGTGTATCCCCTGATACCGACTTTTTCCCGCGCCATGACAAATTGGCCTCTGGCGGTGTACGATCAACTGTCACTGTCGCAGATTTCCCAATCAATTTCACTTCTTCACTATCTGATTTATCATCCTCCATATACTCACTATCCATTATTGTATTAATTTTCTGCCGTTTACTTGTTTTTTCTGTTTTCGTATCTTCCTCTCCAACATTTTCATCTCTTTCCTCATTCTTTCCATCTCCTTTATCTATATCTGTTTCATCCGCTTTTATCTCCTCATCATCTTCTCCGTCCGGGTTCACCTTTTTCTCTAGCAGAATCTGATAATCACCTTCCGCAAAGAAGAATACCGAAAACACATAGGTCTGTGTCTCTTCCTGCCATTTCCATTCAGAAATTCTGCAAATAAAATCCAGTGTTTCCTCTTTTCCTACCGGTGCATGCCAGATTTCTGTTCCATCATGAAAAATGCTTACTACAAAGTTCTTATAATCGTCTTTATTTTCCTCAACATCTTTACTCTCATTATCGTCATCGTTCTTATCATCTGTATTATTTTTATCATCTACACTATCTTTGATCTCTTCATCATCTGTATTATCTTTACCGTCCATATCTCCATCAGCAGCTTTCTCCTCCGGCAGCTCTACCCGCACACTCACCGGCCCGTCATAAATCAGTCTGCTTGTCTCATCAATTTCATTTTCCGGCACATTTTCCCTCGCCCAGCTTATTTCACTGTCTGCTTTTACCACGGAAACCTGTTGACTTCCTTCGAATGCTTTATAAGCAAACAAATTTCCTGTTTCTATTTCTGCTTTTTCATTCTTGGCTGCCCCATTCTCTGCCTGCACCTGTATCCCAGTTCCTATGCTGCTTACAAGCAGCAAACCCGCACATAACATTCCCAATACTTTTTTCATCCATTTCCTCCTGCACTCTCAATTTTCTGAATTGTTTCCTCTATACGTTGTTGTATCTGCATTACCGTCTGCTGTATTTCAATCTGTGATTCCCCCTGCATTTCCTCTGATATTCCGCTTAAAAATTGTCCGAGTTCTTCCGCAGACGAGACTTCAAAAAATACACTCATATTTGTATCAATCAAATGATCTATTTCCGTCCACACCTGCAGCCTGTCATCCACCGTTTCCAGTTCTGATGTCTCTTTTCGCAGCATCTGTACATTTTCCCACAATGCTCGTTCTTCCTCATACCGTTTTTCGACCTGCACCGTGCGCGCCCCCTGATACTGGCTGATCAGCTCTAGACAATCTGCAATCCGACAGTAACTTGTTGCCGCAGGAAATGTGTTTTCTGCCTCCTTAAGCCATCTTTTCGCGCTCATATAACGATCTTTGTCCACATTCACTTCATAAAACTGCAAAAATAAAGTTCCAACGGTATAACATACCTGTGCATAACCCTCTGGATTTGTCTCATAAAATCGCTGCATAACAGTCTCATCCTGCACTTTTTCTTCCTTTTCCGGCAATATTTTTTCCAACCACAGCTGATTTAACTGTTCAGCTTCTTCTCTGGTCAATACCAGATCAGAAATCATACTGTGAACCAATGCCAGATAAGCCTCTGTCCGTTCCGGATATTGCATGATCAACTGGTGATAATCCTCATATGTTTCTGCCTGAGAAAGTTCCCGCTCATACATCTCTGAACGTGTAAGCCCCTGTTCAGAAGTCTCTGACCTCACCTTTTTCCCTCCGAATATGCCCGCAACGCCTCCAAAATCTTTACTTTCCGCATTACTGTTTAACAATAATTTGTTATTCACAGCATTTTGTGCATAAAAAACGATACCTGTGCCAACGATCCCCGCACATAGTATTCCCAGCACCAGACGATAACGCCAAGACCCATGAACCATCTTCCTGTCCCTTTTTGTCTTCATAAGCTTTTGCAGCGCATGCGCAAGTTCTTCACAACTTTGATAACGTCTGCGTGGATCCCTTCTGGTACACTTCCGGATAATCTGCTCAAGTCCCGGTGATAGCCTTTCTCTTCGCACACCAAGCCTGCTTCCATTCTGCAGCCGCCCCATTCCAGCTCCCGGATGCTGCCCGGTGGCCAGATGATACAGGGTAGCTCCCAGACTGTAGATATCCGACCGCGCATCTGTCTCCCCGTTTCCCCCGAACTGCTCCGGTGCCGCATACCCAATGGTTCCGAGGCACACCGTATCCATTCCGTTTTTCCCTTTAAATTCCCTGGCCGTTCCAAAATCGATCAACGCCAGCGTTCCATCCGTTTTTTCAATGATATTTGCAGGTTTCATATCCCGATAGATCACAGCCGGTGACTGTGCGTGCAGATATCCAAGCACCTCACATAGTTCCATTCCCCAACAAACCACCTGCTCTTCGGGCTGCCTTCCTTCCCACTCCAGCCGCTCACCCAAGGACTTTCCCTCAATGTAATCCATTACAAGAAAAAAGCGACCGTTTTCTTCCACCACATCAATAATTCCCGGTAACCCCGGATGTTGCAGCTTTTTTAACATCTCTATTTCTCGCAAAAGCCCCCGTTTTGCCAGCTCCGTATTCGCTTCTGTGCCATTTCGCAGTTCCTTGATCGCCCATTTTCGGTTCACCGTTTCATTTACTGCCAGATATACCCGACTCATTCCACCGTGACCGATTTCCTGTAAAATCCGATATTTACCACCGATCAGACTGCCGCATGACAGACAGGTATCCTCCCTGCCTTTCATCCCATCACGCCTTTCCCCTCTCAACTGTTGCACAAGTATATACAACTGACCCCCTCAGCGTCAATCTGGCAATTTGACCGAAAATATTCACTATACAACATGCACAATCAGCGTCAGAAGATTTGCAAAACTGCATGTATTCTGGCTTTACACACAAATCAGGACTTCAAAAACAACTGTTTTTGAAGTCCTGATTTTTTCAATTTTATGCAACTTTTTTCTTTCTCTGAAGCAGTGAAAATGCAATCAGACAGATGATGACCGAAGTCAGAGATCCGGCCGCCGTTGCCAGTCCCATTGGGAACAGCGTATCCGGGAATAATTTTGAGGTCAGATATACACCCGGCACACGCACCAGCACAATGGCGGTGATATTGTGAATAAAGGACAGCTCTGAGCGTCCACACGCACAGAAATATCCACTGAAACTGAAATGAATACCTGCAAAGATACAATCCCAGATATAACCGCGAATGTACTGTGTACCAAGCAGAATAACTGTCGCATCCGCCGTAAACAAACCAACCACCGGTGCAGCAGCAAACTGTATGATAACTGCAATGATCACACCAAAACCAACCGTGATCCCGATGGAGTACTGCAGCGTCTTGATGGCACGTTCCGGTTTTCCTGCGCCAATATTCTGCGCCCCCAGTGCTGACACAGTAGACAGCATGGAAGAGGGCACAAGAAATAAGAAACTGATGATTTTTTCCACGATTCCGACTGCAGCCGCATCATTCAGGCCGCGGCGGTTTGCAATGATGGTAATAACAATGAATGCAATCTGGATCAATCCATCCTGCAAAGCAATTGGAATACCGATGCGAAGGATCTGTCCCATTACTTTTCGTTCCGGCCGGAAATCCTTTCGGCTCACCTTTACACCGATACCACGCCGTTTGATCACGCCCAACGCGATCACCACACTGAGTGCCTGCGCCAGTGTCGTACCAAGGGCAGCTCCTGCTGGTCCAAGATGCAGGCCACCCATAAAAATATAATCAAAGCCAATGTTTGCCACACAGGCAATCGCAATAAAATACATCGGGCTTTTGGAATCACCAAGACCACGGAAAATTGAACTGATGATATTATATGCCGTAATGCACGGAATTCCGATAAAGCAGATGGTCAGATAAGCTACGGTTCCTTCCACTGCCTCCTGCGGTGTTGACATGACCGATACAATCGAACGCACAAGCAGCAGAAAAATTGCCATCATAGCAACTGCCACGATCATAAACAAAACAACCGTATTTCCGATGGTCTTTGCAGCTTTCTCCCTGTCACGGCCTCCCACTGCCTGCCCAATGACAACGGTGGTCCCCATTGCCAGACCAACAATCATAACCGTCAGCATATGCATGACCTGACTTCCCACGGAAACTGCCGTGGTACTTGCCACACCGTCAAACTGGCCGACAATAAACAGATCTGCCATACCATACAGTGTCTGCAAAAAATACGACAAAAGATACGGCAATGAAAAATACATCATATTTTTAAAAATACTTCCTGTTGTAAGATTTCGTTCCATATATTAATTTTCTCCCACTACTTACATTATCAAACAAGAAAGTGTACTATCACAAACTCTACCTGATTTCCTGTTAAATAAAAACGCTCTGTATATCAGTAAACCTTACAATAATTACAATGTCAACCCTTTTTTCGACAAAGAAAGTTATAAAAGTTTCCAGACGCACGCAAAAAGGAGCCGCACAGCATTGCTGCACAGCTCCCGTTTGATTACTCATCTATAAACTTACGCTTTTTATCTCAGTCAAAAATCCGACCTGGATTTCTGCCTTATACTTTCTGATGTTTTGAAATGTATACCGGGAAAGAATCTGCTCCCTTTAATTCTGTCCCAGCGGTAATGACAGCATTTTTATCGGTAATGATATACTCTGCTTTTACATCCGGCTCAATCACCGTATCCTGCATCAGTACACAATTTTTCACAACCGCGCCTTTTCCGATTTTTACCCCACGGAAAAGAATACAGTTTTCCACTGTTCCCTCGATCATACAGCCATCTGCAGCCATTGTATTTTTTACGATAGATCCGTTAATGTAACGGGTTGGGTTGTCATCTCTCAGTTTTGTATAAATCTGTCCGCCTGAGAACAGTCCTTCCAGATTTTCGTCTTCCAGTAATTTCAGATTCTCCTGGAAATAACTCTTCATATCGCAGATACGGGAACAATAGCCCTCGTATCTGTGTCCGTAGATTTTCATCTTGTCCACTTCTCTTGCCAGAATATCACGCTCCAGATAAACATTTCCGCGGATAAACGTATCATCGATCAGATTGATCAGATACTCACGATTGAAACAGTAAATATTCATACCAAGGTTATGTACACCTTTTTCCTTTGTATTGATGTGCCATTTTGTAACACGACCATTCTCATCAAAATCAAAAGTATAGTACATATCCTTCTTTGCATTCTCCGCTTTCAGAGAGCCTTCCGGAATCTCCTCCACTGTATATGCAACCGTCACATCCGCATTCTTCGCCTCATGTGTTGCAACCATTTTTTTGAAATCAAAGTTCACTGCAATGTTTGTATCTGCCATGATGACATATTTTTCTTTCTGCTTTTTCAGATAATCCAGCGTATGTTCCAGAGCTTCGATACGGCCACTGTACAGGTTCATACCTTTTTCCGCATATGGCGGCCAGATTGTCAGACCACCGTTCTTGCGCACCAGATCCCATTCACGGCCGGAACCGAGATGATCCATCAGTGAATGGTATTTCTCACGTACCAGTACGGATACGTTATTGATGCCGCTATTTACCATGCTGGACAGAACAAAATCGATCATACGGTAACGGCTTGCAAACGGAATAGATCCCATCAGCCGCTCATTAACAAGCTCCGGAATAAGAGAATCGTAGTAATTCGGAAAAATAATTCCCAGCGCACTAACATTTGACTTTACCATTGTTCCTCACCATCCTTTACGTTTTCTCGAACCATGGCATTGGAACCAACTGTTGCCCCATCACCCACATAGACATCCGGTCCAATGGTGGCAACCCCTTTTTCCTCGCCTTCCTTTACCACACCGACTTTTGCATTTTCACCGATTATGGCATTTTCACTGATGATACAGTGTTCAACCACAGCACCGGATTTGATCACAGTACCGCCCATGACAACTGCGTCTTTGACTACAGCTCCCTGTGCAACTTTTACACCGGCAAACAGAACAGAGTGCTCTACTTCACCGTCAATCCGGCATCCGTCTGTGATCATGGAGTTTTTGATCTCCGCATGTGCTCCTATCTTGTGGCCGGTCATACCACTGTTTCGGCTGTAGATTTTCCAGTCATCATCAAACAGGTCGATACCACTGTGCTGAGGATCCAGGACTTCCATATTTGCTTCCCACAGAGAAGAAATAGTTCCAACATCTTTCCAGTAACCGCTGAAGTGATATGCATACATATCTCTGCCGTCACGCAGTAGGTTCGGGATAATATTGTTACCGAAATCATTTTCAGATTCCGGATCTTCTTCATCTTCGATCAGATACTTACGCAATACATCCCAGTTAAAAATATAGATACCCATGGAAGCCAGATTGGACTTCGGATTCGCCGGTTTCTCCTGGAATTCTGTGATCTTGTCATTTTCATCTGTAACCATCAGTCCAAAACGGGAAGCCTCTTCCCACGGCACTTCCATAACAGCCACACTGAATTCTGCGCCTTTCTGCTTATGAAACTCCAGGAAATCGCTGTAATCCTGTTTACAGATCTGATCACCGGAAAGGATGATGACATATTTCGGATCATAACGCTCAATAAACGAAATGTTCTGGTAAATTGCATTCGCGGTTCCTTTGTACCAGTCTGAACCGGATGCTTTCTGATATGGTGGCAATACATGGACACCTCCGTGTAAACGGTCAAGGTCCCAAGGTTGTCCATTTCCAATGTACTCATTCAAAACAAGTGGCTGATACTGTGTCAGAATACCTACGGTATCAATACCGGAATTTATACAATTGGATAACGGAAAATCAATGATTCGATATTTTCCGCCAAATGGGACTGCAGGTTTTGCAAGCTTTTGTGTCAGTGCATATAATCTTGAGCCCTGGCCACCGGCAAGCAGCATAGCAATAATTTCTTTTTCCACTTCATATCCCCCTCTAAAAAATTAGTATTTCTTCCCATAATTTCCAAATGGTTAGTATGGGTATTAACTGTATTATACTGCACATTTACCAATTTTTAAAGTGTATTTTGCGTTTTTCTCAATATTTTTTACAATAATTTCCAGTTATTTTTACATTTTTTCATATTTTTACACAAAGTAGTAATATTTTCCTTTTGTTTTATCCATATGGTAAAAACAGGCTTTACATATCACCTGAAATATAGCTTAATGACGCAAAAAGGAGCAGCCAATTTGGGGCTGCTCCTGTCTTTTACAAACATCTATATTATCTGTAAATGATATCTTCTCTGCCCGGTCCGTTGGAAACCATAGTGATCGGGAATCCGATCTGCTCCTCAATGAACTCTACATACTTACGGCAGTTTTCCGGAAGATCTTCGTATTTTTTGATTCCGCGGATATCGCATTTCCATCCCGGTAATTTCTTTAATACCGGTTTTGCTTTCTCCAGTTTTGCAGTGGTCGGGAACTCAGTTGTTACCTCACCGTCGATCTCGTAACCTACGCATACCGGAATCTCATCCAGATATCCAAGTACATCCAGTACTGTAAATGCTACATCTGTAGTACCCTGCAGACGGCATCCATATTTACTAGCGACACAGTCAAACCATCCCATACGTCTCGGTCTGCCTGTTGTAGCGCCGAACTCTCCGCCGTCGCCGCCGCGTCTTCTCAGTTCATCAGCCTCATCACCAAAGATCTCACTGACAAATGCGCCTGCGCCTACTGCACTTGAGTATGCTTTGCAGACTGTGATGATTTTCTTGATCTCGTATGGCGGGATACCTGCGCCGATTGCGCCATATGCTGCCAGTGTGGAAGAAGATGTAACCATCGGATAAATTCCGTGATCCGGATCTTTTAATGTACCGAGCTGACCCTCTAACAGGATCTCTTTGCCATCTTTGATTGCATTCCACAGATAAGTAGATACGTCACAAACGTATGGCTCTACCATCTCTTTGTACTGGTGCAGAGTCTCTAATAACTCATCCGGATTCAGTAACGGTTTGTGATACAGATGCTCTAAAGTAACGTTCTTTGTCTCGCAGACACGGACAACTTTCTCTTTTAAAAGCTCCTCATCAAATAATTCACTTACCTGAAAACCGATTTTTGCATATTTATCTGAGTAGAATGGTGCAATACCGGATTTTGTGGAACCGAATGATTTACCACCCAGACGCTCCTCCTCATACTGATCGAATAACACATGATATGGCATAACCATCTGCGCACGGTCAGATACAAGAATTTTTGGCATTGGCACACCTTTTGCTACGATGTCCTGGATTTCCTTGAACAGTACCGGAATATTTAATGCAACACCGTTACCGATGATGCTTGTTGTATGTCCATAAAAACATCCTGACGGAAGTGTGTGAAGTGCAAATTTACCATAATTGTTCACGATGGTATGGCCTGCATTTGCGCCACCCTGGAAACGAACAATAATATCTGCCTCTTTTGCCAACATGTCGGTGATTTTACCTTTTCCTTCATCACCCCAGTTTGCTCCTACTACAGCTTTTACCATAATTACAGATTCCTCCTTCGGCATTATAAAAGACAGGTGTAAAACCTGTCTTTTTTATTTTCCGTTTTACTTTATGATTATACACGATTCTATACAAGATGTAAAATCTTTTTTCTAATATATAACGCCTATTCATAAGTAAAACTAATATTTATTCATTATTTTATCTGATCTATACAATTCCGGCAGGACTTATTCTAATCTAATTTTTCAATTTCAAAAAATCATTTTACAAAATCGTCGGTATTGATCTTGTCCAGATAAAAATAGGTCATGGTAGCTTTTGCGATCTCGCGGTCATCCTCATCCGTGATCATGACATCATACACGCACATTTTTTTACCAATTTTGATCTCACGGGACTCTCCGATCAGCTTTTTGCAGTTCATGGCCGGACGCAGATAGTTAATATTACCGGATACAGTAGTCACATATCTGCCACGGCTGGTTGCTGCCGCACCGCCAACGGTATCTACCAGTGTAAAAAGGACTCCGCCATGTGTGGAACCGATCGGATTTGCATGACGCTCATCCAGCACGATTTCGCCTTTTGCGTATCCCTCCCGGAGTTCAACGGTCTGGATTCCAGTATGTTTAATAAATCCCATATTTCTGATCTCTTTTAAACATTCGTAATCTACCATTATGCATCCACCTCGATTGCTTTTGTCGCTGTCACTGCCAGAGCACCCGGTCCGATGTGACATGAAATACTTAAGGATAAAGGATCCAGCACGATCTCATGGTTCGGGAACGCTTCCTGCACTTCCTTTTTGAACTCTTCTGCAGCTTCACGATCATGGGTATAAGCCATGGAAATGTGTACGCCAGTGCCGTCTGCAGAACCAAAACGACGCTCGCAGTCATCTTTGATCTGTTTGATCATGATGTTTTTCGCCTGTTTTACGGTTCTTGCTTTTGCAAAGGCATCCAGCTTCTCGCCCTGGATCTGCAGAACCGGTTTCAGTTTCAGCAGAGTACCAAGCGCTGCTGCCGCCGGTGTGATACGACCGCCTTTTTTCAGATAATATAAAGTATCCAGCATGATATAAATACTGGACTCCATCTTATTCTCCATCAGTTTGTCATAAATCTCCTGACCGGATTTGCCTGCTGCTGCCAGCTCCATGGCATCCATGACAGACTGACGCTGTGTTACGGAAATACGCTGATTGTCTACGACAAATACTTTTCCATCATAATCCTGAGCCAGCATGCTCGCTGTGGAACAGGTACTGGACAGTCCACTAGACATCGGGATATGAATGATCTCGTCATATTCCTCTAAAAGTTCATCCCAAAGTTCTGTAAAATTTGTTAAAACAGGGGTGGATGTATGAATATCAGCACCTTCTGTCAATCTCTCATAAAACTGTTCCTGGGTCAGATCAATATCCTCCAGAAGCATTTCTTCATTAATATAAAACGGCATCGGCATGACGCGGATTCCAAGTTCTTTTGCCTGTGCCTGAGTAATTCCACTGTTACTGTCTGTCACAATTGCTACTTTACTCAAATTTTCATTCCTCCGTTTTTTCTCTCTTTACTCTCATACACAATTCTCATCAGTACTACAGATAGTAACACACCACAAGAGAAAAAACAACCGTCTTACCGGAATAATTCGTCTCTGCCTGTATTTGAAACATTTTTATTTCTTATTTCTGTGCCTTCTGACAGATTTCCTCCAGATTCAATCCATAGCGGGAAGCGATATCTCTGGCATAACTCAGTCCGTCCGGTGTCGTCCTGCTGATGCGGTAACTTCGCACACCGTCCTCTTTATTTTCCATCTGTGCCACCAGATTATCAATCTTGCTTCGGTTTCCCGGATAATTATTGTACTCCGCGATCTTCATCGGCAGATCATGAATGTGTGTTACGAACAGGCCGCAGCAGCCGATCACCCCGATTCCCGTCAGCACTTCTGAAGCTATATATCCAGCCTCCAGACCACTGGTACTGGAAAAAGATTCATCCATCAAAAGCATGTCCGTCTCTGACAACTGTCCCAGAATCTCACTCAATCGGGCACATTCACTCTCCAGACGTCCCTTTCCGTAATTGTTCTCATCGGAAACCGGAAAATGCGTAAAAATCCCGGTCATCGGACTCATTTTTGCCTGATGCGCCGGTACAAACAATCCAAGCTGACATAACGCCTGGGCCATTCCGACCGAATAGGCAAAAATTGATTTTCCGCCATGGTTCGGTCCCGTCACTATATAAAAACGTCCGTTTTCATCCAGCGCAAACTCATTGGAAACCACCGTTTTCTCCACGCCGCGCATAGCAAGCATCGGATTATAAACCTGTTTTAACTCACAAATCTTGTCCTCCACCGAACAGATCTGCGGTCGGCACATTTCAAATCCATGAGCCCGCATATCCAGAATAAACTTCACGCCAGCTGTCAGAAACCGAATATCATCCAGCAATGCCACAAACATCGCTGTATTTTCCTTATAATAATTCTGAATGATCGGCTCAAAGGTACGCAATGACTTTTCAAAAATGGTCTGCAGCGCACTTCCCATGGAATAATTCAGAGACTTCTGTTCCTCTCCATGCAAACCTTTCTGCAACGGATACAGCGGAGTCATCATGATCTGACGGTCATTCAGCCGGTGTTTCATCAGTTTATTGATGATACTTCCCGCCGAAAACTCTTTTTCGTTAATAGAAATAATTCCTGCTTCCTTCGGACGCAGATTTTCATCCAGATTAATGCCGATGGTCACACTCTTCAGATAACCAAAGTTTTTTCCTGTAGATTCCATTTCCCGTTTCAGATTCTGATATTCCTCACTGCTGGATACCTCATAAATCTGTGCCCGGAACCGTTTCATGCCTTCCGATGTAATATCAGACGCCGGATTTTTCTCCAGTTCATTAAAAACATCGGCAAACATATCCACCAGTTCTTCATACATTTCCAGATAACGCACGGCACTCAGTGCTGAGTCCACAGAAAAATCACTGCCAAGCACCCGTCGCAGATCATTTACATTCTGGATTTCTGAGACAGACCGGCAAAATACATCATAGAGCTTTGGATGCTCCACCAGATCTTCCACGATGGCCTGCCGATATTCCAGTACCTTTGGATCCGTGGAAAAGAATTTTTCCAGTGTCAGATCTGAATAGCCACGATACCGGTCATTTTGCAATACCACCATATCGTCGATCTGTAACGCCCGGATAAAATCAAAGGATTTCATCTTCACTTCCTTTGTCGGATCATACTCTGGCGGATATAAAAATCGAAAACCTGTCATTTTGTCTATTTCCTCCCAATCCTATAACGCATCACCAGCACCACGATTATACTCAGCACAAGTGCTCCGCTGCTGTCGATCAACACATCAGTAAAACGGCCGGCTCTTCCCGGCACAAACAGCTGATGAAACTCATCCGTACACGCATACCCGAACGTCATCGCAAACGACGCAATATTTCTCCATTTTCCGCGAATCCCGGATACCCAGAATGCGGTCAGAAACGATGTGCACAAAATAATATACTCCGTCACATGAGCTCCTTTTCGCACCAGTGTAGAAAAAACGCTCAGCAGATCTGCATCTGATAATTTTGGAAACATTCCCAGCTTTGCGCGCGCATTTAAAAATAGCTGCACAAAAAAGTTGCTTAAATTTGATGACTCCTCTGCATGCTGGCTGGAAAAGCAGAAAATCATGACTGCTACAGCAAGTGGAAAAAGCCAGATGAAATACTTCTTATTATAGTGGTTCTTCATGGTTATCGTCTTATTATCCCTCTTCTTTACTACTTATTGTACAAAAAATCTTAACACTTTTCCTTCATGCCCCGACACACTTGTACAAATCATATGTTGCACTTTTTATCAGGCAATATACTTTCCTGTTCCAGCTTAATTCCACGTTCTTTCATATACATTAATACTGACCACACCGGTTCATATTCATCCTTTTTCAAAAGCACTTCCAGTCTCCGAATATCATTTAAAGTCAGCCTTTTTGTATATTGTTCATATTGCTTCAATTCTGAAATTCCCATCTTGTATGTCTGAAACGGGATTTCTGTACGTGTACACAGATTTCTATAAATTTCAAATCCTCCAACATCAATATCTCCAAAATGAAAATACTCAGCCTCCGGAAAAGTTTTATATAATTTTTTCAGCAATTTTCTTCGCACTGCATTATGATATCCTCCAAGATAGATCAATACGCTTTCCTCTTCTTTCCAACGAAAAAATGTCGTCAGATTTTCCACCGTAATGATTTTTTTCACAGGAACATCTTTTTCCCATTCCAGAGTATCAAGGTCTTCTCCTGACAATCCGATTCCCTGTTTTAAACTATCCAGTTTGACCCTGTATGAGCCAGGGTCTCCGATGTGAAGACTGCCATAACCTTTCATATATACATAATTTGGGGTACGATACACTCTATATTCCGCAAAAATTGCATCATTCTCCCACTCCGTATACGTATCAGAAAAATTTCGCATAACTTTTCCGATAAGTCCTGTCTTCTTCTCCATCTCTTTACTGTTTCCGAAACACTGAACAGAAAATTCACGCATATATACATCCGCTTCATTTGTTTCCAGTAAAAAAACTGCCCGGACCAGTTCTCTCGTAGCTCCGCTATTATCCAGTTCCAGATATTCTTTTACTGATTTTCCATCTTTCAATCTGCATATAAGCCAATGGATAAAATTACCTGCGACAGGGGTCGTATATTCCTCTTTCAGTTCTTCCAACAGCCGTAGTTGCCCGAATTCCTTTTCTGTTTTCGGAGTGCGTCCCAGATATCGATAAATTTCTTCCACACATTCCTCACAGAGTACTATTTTCTGTAAAATATGATTTTTTTTACCATTTTTCCATACGGAACGGCCAAATCCAAGTTCCTCTATATGTCCTGCAGCCGCATGAATCAGTTCAAAAGTCAGCGAATTTTCATCAAAATATGCCGGCATTGTCTTTTCTGTTATTGCAAAAGAAATATGTATTGTTTTTTTATTTTCCTTTCTGGAAAGACTGCTTCTTTCATAAGAATCCAGCAATGCATTCAGAATTTTATTCTCATACTGCATGAATATATTCCTCCACATAGCTTACCTTATCATCTGTCATTACCAGAAGCGTTTCCTTCATGGATGGGCCAATATACTGGATCTTATCCGGCGGAGCAGCAATAAGAAGCTGAAGCGGAAGCCGGTTCATAAACTCCAGTACACCACCAATTCTCTCATCATCCATATTATTAAAAGCTTCATCAAACAATACTAATCCTGCGGCTTCTCCACCAATATTATTCGTATACAGCTGTACAAAAGATGCTGCTACCGTCACATAAAATGGAGTCTGTGTTTCACCACCACTCTTTTCTTCACAAACTTTGGAATAATAAGAAAATGTTCCATCTGAATGAATCATTTTTATATCATAATCCATGTAGGTACGATAATCGGTAAACTCCGCCAGTGTTTTCGAACTAGTTTCATTATTCAATGCAAGGCGTTCAAACAGCTCATCGATCACTTCTTTATGATTTTCATGGAAAATACCACTGAAAATAGATTCTCCCGGAAGTACATTAAAATCGTCCATAATCATTTCATAATAATTCCGATAACGTCCGCTAGGCATAAAAATAAATTCATATCTCTCATTACTGAACGAAATATCTTTTAACGCTCTATTTAATTCTTTGAACTCTCCCTGCGCCTGCTTCATATTTTCCTGAAGTCTGGCTAAAAACTGTTCTCTGAACTCATCCTCAGCTGATTGGCGGGCTGCCTGTACTTTTTCCTCATATTTCAAAACTTCTGATGTCCTCAAACGTTCATATACAGCTGCAAACGCAGGATAACCCTCCATATTTGGAGCAGCTCCAAAATCATGTGCTGTTTTGTAGGCGTTCATTTCTTCCTTCATTGCATCTTCTGCTTTCTTACGAAGTGTTTCGTTTGCCTTTCTGCGACGATCATAATTATCCCTGAACTGTTCATAACTTTTCTGTTCCGTCTGTGTCTCATACTCTTTGATCCACAGACTTCTGGTATCACCAGCAGCCTGCAATAGTTCTTCCAGTAAAGCATCAAGCTGTCCCTGCTCCATGGCAAAATGCTCCAATTTTATCTTTCCATCTTCAATTTTCTGCTGTGAAGTACCAATATTCTGATTTTGTTGATCTATGTTTCTCTGAAGTTCTTCCAGCAAACCTTCTAATGCCTGTAATTGTATCTGCTTTTGTATCAGCGTTGCATTTTTCTTCAGTGTTTTGATGTTTTCTTCACATTTTTGAATCTCAATCCGATTTTTTTGCAACTGTGCCATCACATCAAGGCGATACTTGATATCTACATCTGCCTCCACATTCAATGGAAGCATGACTGAATTCATCGCATCTATACGCGCTTTCAGCCTTGATATTACTTCGCTTAACTGTTCTTTTTTCTTCTTAGCCTGCTCCAGCTGTACTTTCAGGGCATGTTTTCCGATAAATGGGACATTAAAAATTTCCGGTTTTATAGCACTTGCCACACGATTCTGATAGCGCATGCATTCTCGGGTTATTGATACCGGATATTTTTTTAAATCCTCATAACGTTCACACAAGGTTACTTTTCCAAGCACCATATTAATATATCTCTGCGCATACTGATTTTTTGACGTAACCACCGAGGCCAACGTTCCCTCCGGTGCTTCTTTGTATTGCTCCATATTCTGTACATTGATCAAACCAATGCCATACGCTTTTTTCTCTCTGCGCAATCTGTCATAGGTACCAAGGGCAATATCAAAGCACTCCGGTTCAACCAGAATGTAAAATCTCTGCGTATTCAGATATCCTTCTACTGCATTTCTCCACTGTTCATCTTTGACTTCCAGTAACTCACACAGTACATGAGGCTCTGATCTTCTTCCAATTTGTGCAAACTCTTCCCTGATTGCCGAAATCATTCGTTCTACGCCAATCGGATACGTCAGTTTTTTCTTTTCCAGCCGTTCAATCTTCTTTTCTGTCTCAGAACGCTCCAGTTCATAGTTCGCAACTTCAATCCCAATTTCCGCCATTTTGCGCTGCACTTTTCCGTACATACTGTTCTTATAAATAATCACCTGATCCGTCAGATTTTTCACTTCTGTAATATCCTCACAGTGATCCAGATTTTTCAGACTATCACTATATGTTCTGATACATTCATCCACATCCGGCACTTTCAGCAGCTCCTCTGTCTGATTCAATGCCTTTCTCACACTGATCATCAGTTCTTTCTTTTCATTCAAAAAACCTTTTTCTTCTTCCTTCAGTCGCTCCTTTTCCTTCTCCTGCTCCTCCAATGCCAGAAAATCCTTATTCTGTTTTAACTCTACCCTGAGATTTGTCTCTATTTCCTTCTTATCATTCCATTCTTTTCGAAGCTGCTCCAGACTATTCTGAATGCTTTTCAAACGATTTATCTCTGAATCAATCCCCCTGCGCGTTCTCTGCGCCATTTCTTTCGTAATATCCAGTTGTGCCTGTTCCAAAAAGAACTCATACATCCGATCTTTCTGCTCGCAGTCAATAACATCATCATGATGTTTTTCAATTTCTTCCAGCTTCATCATCCGCTGTTTTACCGATTCCAGAGTGCGTTCCAAATCCTGATAACTCCGCACATTTTCCCGGAGGACGTCAATATTTACTTCTTTTTCATCCAGTACATAGGAATACACAAAATCCTTGATATCATCGATTGGTTTAAACGCCAAAGCCTTCGGAATCAGTTTGAAAAATTTATCCTCAATACGTCCCAGTTTTGCCAAAATCATTTTTTTCGCCTCACCTGGAGAGGTACACCACTGCTTTATGCTTTTGTTTGCTGCACGAAACTCTGTAATGGAGCGAATGTGTTTTCCATTCAGGAACATATCATCTGAAAGTTGTTGGTTATCAATCAAATACCGAACTGTTGTTTCCTGTCCTTCTGACGCCGAATCCACCACTGCTCCGATAATAAAATAGCGTTTTTTACTTTCTTCATAAAATTCCAATGCGATGTGGGCACTGATCTGACCAGTTCTCTCATAAGGCTTATTTTCCCGTCCTGTTTTACAGCGAATATATCCGGTCAGCTTTCTTTTTCCGTTTTCATGTGCTGCCTTATTAAAAGCATTTGCTGAGCAGGTCACCACAAACTGAATCGCATCCAGAAGTGTAGATTTTCCTGCACCATTTTCTCCGGAAATCAAAGTAGAACGTTCAAATTCAATTGTCTCATTTGTAAACCGATGCCAGTTAATCAATCTCACTCGTGTCAGTTTCTTCATCTGTACTTTTCCCCTTCCTGTACTGCTCCAGTTTTTCAAATGCCTGACGGATATCTTCTACGCGCACAGCCAGAAGAATCGAATCATAGATCAGTATTCTGGATTCCTCCTTAGACAAATCCTTGTCTAAAATCTCGATTAATTGGAAACGTCGGAAAAGGCTTAATGCATTTCGCATTGTCGTCTTATCAATCATTTTATCACGGATTTTAAGACTCAGATATTTATCCTGAATATCTCCCAGATTAATGATGACCTCATTCGTTACCGAAAGTTCCCTCTTTTTTTCATCATATAAAATTCTTAAAATCAGCAAAATAATGGACTCATACAATTTCAGATTCAAATGATTATAATTCTGCGGATTTGTCAGTTGAATCACTCCATATTCCTCATTGATCTCCAGCCTGTATCCAAGCATCCCCAACAACTCCGAAAATTTATCCCGATATTTAAGCACAAAATAATAATCCGACCGACTGGCTTGATTTCCTTTACAAATAAAACAATTGCTCAGCAACCGGTTGCTGATACGTTTAAATTCATCCTTATCTTTCTGAAGCATTCCCGCCAGAAATTCCATCACGATTTCCTCCGTATCCTAAAATCTTTAAAACGATATTCCCCTACCTGTATCTCCTGAAGACTTTCCACTTTATAATTCATATTTTTTCTCTGTCCATACAGCCGAATATATATGAGCTTAATAAAATCTTCCTCATTGTCCAATGGGAATTGCGCTGCCCTCAATTCTTTCTTTTCCCCCATCTGGCTGTCCACATATCTTTCAATCCTTGCAGGGCTCAGAATATTTTGCATTTTTTCTGTAATCTTTCGCATTTTTTCCTGCCGTAGTGACAAATCCGGTTCCTCTGTTACAAGCTCCTGCGGAATAAATTCCTTCCGTCCTTCCGTTGGAGAGTACAGCGAATTGCTGTCCATCACACTGCTGCTGTATATTCGAATCAGTTCATCCAGAAATTCTATCCTGTAAATTCCACCCAGCTCCATATTTTCTTCATTTATAGCATCATTAATTCCCAGTAAAAGTTCCTTCAGCTGTCCCCGCACATCCTCATCTCCGGAAAGATAAAATTTTGCTCTGTTAATTGCAGCACGCTGATACTGCGTATTTTTCTGATCAATTTCCTGTAATATATCATCCATATTTCGAAACGCTTCTATGATATCGTGAAGATACTTATATACAAGTTCTGTGGCTTCTTCCTCTGACACTTCACGAACCCCGGAAATCTCATGTGCTGCCTTTTCTATATATGCGCTGTTATGACTTTTGCTTTCCAGCCGTTCTATGATTTCCGGCCGAAACTTCGATACGTTATCCGAAGTACGAAGCCGATGATATGCTTTATCTACGATATTGGTCATATAATCATTGAACAACGCATCCATGATTTGGGCTGCTGTCTTATGTTTTGTCAGTTCATCAATATAATGTTTGATGCTGGAATTGAGATTTTTCAGTCCTGTGATCAGCATATCTGTATTCTCCAGAATCTGCAGAAGTACCACTCCCGGCTGATCCATATTGCTGCGGGCCAGACTGTAGATCGTATAAATGTATCCCTGATATTCCATCTGCTTCTCATCCGCAATTTCAAGCAATGTTTTTATTATTTTTACTGCATAATCTTTGAAATTAACCCGTTGAACATAACTTTTATCCGTTTCTATCTCAATCCAGCCGTAACTTTCCAGTTTTCTAAGCATACTGTTTGCTTTTCCTCTGCTGTCCTGCGCCTGAAACTCTTCCTCATCCATTTCAGCAGCCTGTGTCTGTTCAAAATAATATTCCAGCTCATCAACCAGCAGATCCCTTTCCACACCAAAAGAAAGCTGATGCTCCATAATGGAAAACAGCTTGCAGATACATTCCCAATATACGATTCTATTTGGTGAAGATAGCGGAACAAAAAAATTCCCCGGTAAGATATGAAACATACTATATACCTCAATTATTCCAATTTTCTAATAATTATAAGTCTATCATTGGTATAAGTGTGCGTCAACGGCTGTTTTTTTCATAGAT
>CAVKTR010000035.1:0-31140 GCA_963659325.1 Dysosmobacter segnis | reverse complement strand
CTTTCCAATGAGTGCGGCACGCAGTGCCGTGTGGTGAAAAAATTTTTAGGATATTCGTGGACGTAAATGAACGCCAGGCAGGCAATCTTTCCTCGGCGAGCGATTGTTAGCCGCAGAGGTAAGATTGCTGACTGGTGTTTTCACAACCTAAAACCTAAAAATTTTTTCATCCACACAAGCCAGATTTACTTGTCGCAGAAGCAAATATACTCCTTCTCATAGTTTCCCCACCACGTTGTGCGTCCTCTTCCGCCTACTTTCCCACTCGGCAGAAAATAAATCGTAGAGAATAAAATCTCTTCCGCATTCAATTTTACAATAATCTTCAAAAGTTTATCATCAAGCGGGAAAATAATATCCTCGTCCAAGTCTTCCGGCATCATCAGATTTAAATATGTCTTCTCCGCATCCGTAAGTACCTCATCTACCATTTCGCGGGAATCAATATCCAGTCTGTAATAATAGAAATCCGCAAAAGCCTTATTATTTCCATATTCTTTTTTCAGATTTTTAAAATGTGCCAGTGCACGTTTTTCATCCATCACCAGTTTTATATCTTTGTAATCCCGGAAACCGTCTGTAATTTTATCAAAATAAATTGCTCCCTGTTCCTGTAATTCTGTAGTTGTCATCACAAGTCCTCCTACCATTCACTTATACTATTATGAAAACAAATTTTGGGATGCACAATCAATATATGTATATTTAACATCCACACATCTTTTTTCTATTGCTTTCTATTTCTATTATAGAAGTAATTAGAAAAAGAGATGAAATTGCTTCCACCTCTTTATTCTACAATATTTCACTCATTTTATATACTACTTTTTACGACCAAACTCAGGAAATCTAACTTCTGCAAATTTTTATCCTGTTCCATTCACGCATATTTATTATCAAACGGGCAAAATACACTTGGCAGAAAACATCTTATTCACCCTGATTCAGAATATACTGCTCAATGGCATGTGCCACACCACATTCCTCATTCGTAAGGGTAACTGTATCCGCGATCGCCTTGATTTCCTTCGATGCATTTCCCATAGCAACGCCAAGTCCTGCTGCCATCAGCATCTCCGCATCGTTTCCGCTGTCTCCCACTGCCATTGTTTCTTCTATAGAAATGCCAAGTTCTTTTGCAAGGAAACGAAGTCCCAACCCTTTATTGACATTTGCGGCTGTGAACTCAATATTATGGAAACCGCCATCTACCACGCAGATATCCGGGCAGGCCGTCAACATCTCCCAGATCTCGTCACGATGTAAAAAAGTGCCGTCTGCTGCGGGGATAAAATTCAGTGTTACTTTCTGGATTTTGGCTTTTCCACTTTTTACATAGGAAAGCAGATCCGGCAATTCATGACGTCCTTCCAGAAAATGATCCACAATGTGCTCCGGAAGTCCCAGTCTCCACACATAATCGTACACCGAAACCGGGGTATAATTATGTCCGTCGATAAACACTGTCATATAAACTTCTCTCTGAAGGATAAATTCAAAAACAGAAAACAGCTTTTCTGCCGGCAGGCAATGCTCATCCAGGCAGGTTCTATCTGCCGTACGATAAACAGCTGCACCATTTGTTGTGATCAGATATGGCATGACCACTTCTTTCAACTGGTCGTGCGGTACACCGTCATAGTCTCTGCCGGAAGCAACCACCACGGTCACACCTGCTTCCTGTGCCTTTTGAATGGCACGGATATTTTGCTCTGGAATATGTCCCGCATTATCAAACAGCGTTCCGTCTACGTCCAGTGCCAGAAGTTTGATTTTGTTATTTAATTTCATATACATATGCTCCGTATGGTTTTAATTCGATGGCATCCGCATACTGCTGCGGTGCATCGTCATAATTGGAGATGAGCAATGTTCCCTGTGTGGCTTCCACAAACTCTCCCACCGGATAATCGATGGTTTCTTTTGTAAAGTTACAGATCACCAGTAATGTTTCATCTTCATTTTTTCGGAGATAAGTATATACCTTTTCATTGTCTGCGTCCAGAAGTTTGTATACACCGTCTGTGATCACCGGCACTTCGTGACGCAATTCCACTAACTTCTTATAATAGAAGAAAACCGATTCCGGATCTTTGACTGCTGCCTCTGCATTAATAGTTTTGTAGTTGTCATTTACGGCAATCCACGGCTCGCCATCGGTAAATCCGGCATTTTTTTCTGCGTTCCACTGCATCGGAGTTCTGGAATTGTCTCTGGATTTCAAACGTAAAAGTTCCAGTGTATCTTTTGCGGAAAAACCTTTTCGTCCGGTAAAATCTTTGAAAATATCCAGTGCTTCCACATCGCGGTAGTCTTCGATCTTATCGAAAAATGCGTTTGTCATGCCGATTTCTTCACCTTCATAAATATAAGGCGTTCCCTGCAGCATGTGAAGTGCGGTTCCAAGCATTTTTGCGGAAATCACGCGGTACTCCGGTGACTCATCACCAAAACGTGTGACTGCTCTCGCCTGATCGTGGTTGCTCCAGTAAAGGCTGTTCCAGCCGCCACAGGTACGCATTTTTTCGTCCCACTCTGTGAAAACTTTCTTGAGATCTGTTAATTTTACGCGGTTTTTCGCATATTTTCCATTTTCGTCATAGTCCAGATGCATATGGTCAAAATGGAATACCATGTTCAGTTCGCCTCTGTCTGCACCGGTGTAATCCATGGCCTGATCTGCGCTGGTGTGTGGTGCTTCTCCTACGGTCATGATGTCGTATTTCGATAATACTTCCCGGTTCATCTCCTGCAGATATTCGTGTACATGCGGTCCTGTTGCACAACCTGCATAGTAACTTCCATACGCTTTATTCTGGATCACCGGTCCGTCCGGGTAAGCAGGATCTTTGGAAATCAGTGTAATGACATCCATGCGGAATCCATCAATTCCTTTATCCAGCCAGAATCGTAAAATATCATACACTTCCTCACGTACCTTCGGATTTTCCCAGTTCAGATCCGGCTGCTCTTTTGCAAAAAGATGCAGATAATACTGACCTACTTCCGGTACATATTCCCAGGTAGAACCCCCGAAACTGGATCCCCAGTTATTTGGCACTTCATCTTTCCATATATAATAGTCATGATATGGATTGTCTTTGCTCTTTTTTGCCTCAAGAAACCATTTGTGCTGATCGGAAGTGTGATTTACAACCAGATCAAGAATGATCTTGAGCCCCATTGCATGCGCTTCTGCCAGCAGTGCATCAAAATCTTCCATGGTTCCAAAAGTCGGCTCAATCATTCTGTAATCAGAAATATCGTAGCCATTGTCCACCTGCGGAGATGCATAGATTGGATTTAACCATATCACATCAATGCCCAACTCTTTCAGATATGGTAATCTCTGACGGATTCCGTTCAAGTCTCCGTATCCATCTCCGTTGGAATCCTGAAAACTTTTCGGATACACCTGATATACAACACTCTTTTTCCACCATTCTGTATTTGTTTTCTTACTCATCCTCATCATCTCCGTCATCCACAAGATCATTTACATACTTCATTTCTGTCTGTGCAGTTGCCAGCATTTCGCGGATACCGTCTGCGGTCAGATATTCGTCCTGCGGCTCCATGGCGATCTGCATCGCCAGCGGAAGGTTCATTCCGCTGAGCAGATGGGTATGTAAACGGTTACGGTACGGGAAGAATTTCTGGTTGACGCTTCCGGCATTGAGGTCGGTGAGGATGACTGCCTCATCTTCTTCTGCCAGTCCGTCCATAATATTTTTTACAGCGTCTTCCACCGGCTGATTGTCCACATAGGCGGATAATGCGATGGTCTCTACCATGCCGCCGGTGATAAAATCCAGTGTGTCTCTTAAGCCTTCTGCCATTTTATGGTGGGAAGCCAATATTAAAACTCGTTTCATTTCTATTTTCCTTTCGCAACTTTTTTACAACAACATCTGTTCTCTCTCATTTAGAACATTTCCATACAACATAATTTTTCTAATTTTATAGTTAGTCTTTTTCTAATCTATACCGTTTATCTTCAAACGATTAACTTCTATACGATTAACTTCTATACGGTTAAAATTCCGAAGAAGGAGCAAACCAGTGCAATACCGATAATTAACAGGATCAGTTTGGTTGCTGTCCATTTCTTATTTCCAAGCAGTTTGTATACAACTGCTGTTAAAATGACCGGAAGCAGGGCTGGCATGATTTTGTCCAGTACGTCTGTCTGAAGATTCAATGCCACTTCGCCCACTTTGAAATCCAACGCTGTCGTGATATTGATGGAGGAGGCGATCAGCGCACCGACCACGCTCAGTCCCATAATGGAAGCTGCTTCTGTGAAGGCAGACAGCTTGGAACCAAGGTTTGTGATCAGTTTTGTTCCGGATGTGTAACCAACTTTGAAAAATTTGCATTTTACGAACCAGAAAATAATGTTGCAGATCAACCATACGATGGCACCCAGCGGATTGCCCTGCTGTGCCATGTAACCGGAAATGGATCCAATGATGGTTGGCCAAAGCACCCATACTAACGTATCACCGACACCGGCGAACGGTCCCATCAGACTTGTTTTCAGAGACTGAACAGTCTCTTTTGCCTGAATGCCGTCTTTTTCCTCGATGGCAAGTGTCGCACCAAGGATCATGCTGGACATAACGGTTGTGGAGTTATAGTAATTGAAATGATTGTTTAAGGCTGCTTTGTATTCTTCGTCGTTTTTATAAATTTTGCGGAGTACCGGTGCCATGGCCCAGGCCACTGCCGGTCCCTGCTGTGACTCATAGTTGAAAATGTTGCATGCCATGAAGTTGTATCTGGCTGCGGTACGGTTCAGGTCTTTTTTGGTTACCTGATATTTTTCGGTTGTCCCGATGATTGTATTGTTCTGCTCTGTATTATTCATCAAAATCATCCCCCATTTCATCTACTGTTCCTGCTGCCGGTACGGCTGCAGCTGCCTCTGCTTTTTCAAGCTGGATCTTGAAGTATCCGAATGCTGCCGCAAAACCAACGATAGCGATACCAAGTACCGGTACGTTTAAATATGCGGATAATACGAATCCGATTAGGATAAACGGAAGGAATTTCTTTACCGGCATGTAACGCATCAGCATTGCGATACCTACAACCGGGAGCATGCCTGCCGCGATGGAAAGTCCGTTTGTCACCCATTCCGGAATGACTTTCAGGATCAGATTTACGACACTTGCGCCAAATGCAACTACGATAACGGTCGGGATCAGTGTCTGGAGAGAGCAGATCGCCGGTCCAAGGAGTGCAACGCGGTTCATTCTGCCCCACTTGCCTTCGTTGTTGTCACTCTGCATCTTGTGTGCAACAAAGTTTAAGATGATACGTGCTACTACTTCTAACTGTATAGCCAGCAGACCAACCGGAAGTCCGACTGCGATGGCTGCGTCAATACCTGTGCCGGTACGAACTGCGATGAATGTTCCGATGATGGTTGCAAGTCCGTAGTTCGGTGCAGATGCACCACCTAAAGCAGCAACACCAAGGGACATCAACTGGAAAGTTCCACCGATCATCAATCCGGTGCTTACATCTCCCATGATCAATCCGGAGATCATACCTACAATTGCGGAAAACCAGGACAATACAACCGGTCCGTTCTGGTCAATTGTCATATATCCTGCCAACAGGACAATCAAAATATTCTGTAACCAAATCATAACTTTTTACCTCAACCTTCTATAATCTACTTATCCTTCATATACTTCTTCTGCATCAGTCGGTACGTACTGGATCACTACCGGGATTCCCATGCCTTTGATGGTTGCCAGATCTGCTTTTTCTTTGTCGTCCAAAGCGATAAATCTGGTTACCGGTGTTCTGCCGTCTTCGTTGAACATGATTCCAAGGTCTACTTTCGGGATCTCTACGCCGCCCTCTGCCAGTTTGATCAGTGTCTCAGGCTCTTTTACCAGGATCAATACACGCTGTCCGTCATATTTTCCTGCCTTGAAATTGTTGATAGCTGTCTCTGTGCTGATCACAGATACGCCTGTGCCCGCCGGTTTTGCCATTCTCATACTTGCTTTGATTTCTTCATTGTTGCAAAGCAGGTCATCTACTACCATAAAACGTTTTACCTGTAAAGCCGGTGCCCACTGATTTACTACCAGTCCGTGAATTAATCTCTGATCGATTCTTGCCAATACTACCATTTTTGTTTCCTCCTTGATTTTGAAAAAATGAATGTTTTGATTTATGTTATTTTTTATTACCAGACGTTTCCCCTTCTTGAACAAAAGTTCAGGAAGTATCGCTTGCAAGCAAGCTTTTTTTATTTTTGGTATCGATACCAATTTCTTTTCAAAAAGATGGGAGCCTTTTAAAATCTCCCGTTATACAATTGCTATGTACTTCTTTTTGTTTGTTCAGATCACTCTGATTTTTTCTTTTGTGCAGCTTGGTTATTACTAGGCTGACTGTCGGATCACCAGTTCCAGATCAAGCTCGGTTCGAACTGCATCTTCAAAATCTCCGGTCAGCTGTCTCACCATTTCTCTGGCTGCCAGCTTTCCTTCTTCCTGCACCGGCTGTCGGATCGTTGTCAGCGGAATCTGTAAAAATGTTGCCAGCGGCTGATCATCGACTCCCATGATTGCTAAATCTTCCGGAATCCGTAAGCCGACTTTTGCAGCTTCCATTACCATGCCTGCTGCCACCTCATCACTTCCTGCGATGATGGCCTCCGGGCGGTCATTTTTGTCCATCTCCATAATCTGACGAATCACTTTTCTTCCATCTTCCAGCGCTCCAATGCCACGAAATAACCATTTCTGATTTGTAAAAATTCCTTTGTCACTCAGCGCATCCACATATCCGGTATAACGGTCGCTGTCGATGTTTGCTCCGACAGGCTGTAACGTCAGTGTCTTTGTTCCGGTACAGTACGCAATGCCTCGTTTTTCCTGGCTTAACAGGTATTCTGTTGCTTTATAAAATCCTTCGTACTGCTTTGCCCGGATCATGGAAACACTCTGATCTTCGTTATACTCATTGCATGCGATCAGCTTTCCATAACTTAAATAGGATTTCAACATCTCCCATTCATTTTCAATGGAGCAGAGGATAATTCCATCTGCGTGATGCATGCTCAGAAGACCCATAGCTTCTTCTTCATTCTGCTTTTCTCCGTAAGTCTGGGTGATCAGTGTCTTGTACTGATGCTTTCTGCATTCCCGTTCAATGGAATCCACCAGACAGGCGAAAAAGTTATTGGTAATGGTGGGAACCACCACCGCTATATTGTTTGAACCGGAACCGCGCATCTGCCGTGCTGCCTGCAGCGGGCTGTAGCCCAGTGCTTTCATGGCTTCCTGCACCTTCCGCCGTTTTTCTTCTGTTACATGAGGCTTGTTATTGATGACTCTCGAAACAGTGGAAACGGACATTCCGGCAAGTTTTGCTACGTCTGATATCGTTGCCAATTTTTATCACCTTTCTTGCTTTCGTTCCTTACAAGCCATACAATACACCTCTTATTTTGCTTTTGCAAGTGCAAAATTGGTATCGTTTTCAATTTTGTCAAAACCATACAATTTCAGGTAGTTACCTTTTGGTACTGTTATACAAGAAGAAACCGATACTAAACAGTTCACATGCAACACAAAAAAAAGAACTCACTTGCGAACGATACTTCTTTAACATTATTCAAGTGAATTCAGATTACTGCTTTTTTCATAAACTGACACTTTCTTCATCACTATATGTCCAGCTAATTTTTCACGCAAACCTGATCATTATCTACGATAAATGAACTGTAACCAATTTTTGATTATTTGGTTAAAATTTTACACGATTTTTATTGACATACTACTAATTTTTGCGATAAAATAAATAGCAACTATGAGCAGTGCCAGTTGCATAAAATTCAAAGCGAAACTCTGTTTTCACTCTTGTATTTATTGTAATATGTTGCACTGCATTTTTCATGTCTTACTATTGGAGGTTATATTAACTATGAAATATGACGTTATTATCATTGGTGCCGGTCCTGGCGGTATTTTTTCCGCTTACGAACTGATCCACCAGAATAAAGATTTAAAGATCGCCGTTTTCGAGGAAGGCTATCCGTTAGAGAAACGCCACTGCCCGATCGACGGCAAGAAAGTTCCATCCTGTATCAAATGTCCGACCTGCGCGATCATGAGCGGTTTCGGCGGCGCCGGTGCTTTTTCCGATGGAAAATACAATATCACAAACGACTTTGGCGGTACTTTATTTGAGTATATCGGCAAAGAAGAAGCACTGGATCTGATGCGCTATGTGGATGAGATCAACGTAACACACGGCGGTGAGGAGACAAAACTGTACTCTACCGCTGGTACACATTTCAAAAAAATCTGCATGCAGAATAAACTGAAACTTCTGGATGCATCCGTTCGTCACCTTGGTACAGATATCAACTATATCGTTCTGGAGAACATCTATAACGAGCTGAAAGACCAGGTTGATTTCTTCTTCCAGACACCGGTTACAAAAATCGAGTGCCTTGAGGGTGACAACTACCGTGTACATTACGGCGATACTTCTGCCGACTGCAGCAAATGTATCGTTTCCGTTGGCCGTATCGGAAGTAAATGGATGGAGAGCGTTTGTAAAGAACTGAACATCCCGACAAAATCCAACCGTGTGGATATCGGTGTCCGCGTGGAGCTTCCGGCCGTTATCTTCTCTCATCTGACGGATGAGCTGTATGAGAGCAAAATTGTTTACCGTACAGAAAAATTCGAAGATAACGTGCGTACCTTCTGTATGAATCCATACGGTATCGTCGTAAATGAAAATACAAACGGCATCGTTACGGTAAACGGACACAGCTACGAAGATCCGGCTCAGCAGACAGAGAACACAAACTTTGCGCTTCTGGTTGCAAAACATTTCTCTGAGCCGTTCAAAGACAGTAACGGATATGGCGAAAGTATTGCAAGACTGTCCAACATGCTGGGCGGCGGTGTTATCGTACAGCGCTTCGGCGACTTAGTCCGTGGACGTCGTAGTACCGTAAAACGTATCGAAGAAGGTCTGGTTCGTCCTACCCTTTCCGCTACACCGGGTGACTTAAGTCTGGTACTTCCGAAACGTATTCTGGACGGCATCATGGAAATGATCTACGCCCTGGACAAGATCGCTCCTGGTACTGCAAATGATGACACTCTGCTCTACGGCGTAGAAGTAAAATTTTACAACATGGAAGTAGAACTGGATGAGCATCTGGAAAGCTGCCACAAAGGTCTCTATATCATCGGTGACGGCAGCGGTGTGACACATTCCCTGTCCCATGCATCTGCCAGCGGTGTATATGTAGCAAGACGTATCTGCAAACAGCTATAAGATAGAAAATAGCAGGACAGACTTCCCTGTGATTCAAAAAAATACCAGTTCCGATCATCCTGTCAGATATCGGTTCTGGTATTTTTCTATTTCATCTGTTTTAACGTATCCATTATAAACCGGATATTCATGCAGGTCTTGTCACTGTTCTTTAAGACCTGCAATTACTCATTCTGTAACATAATCACATAAATACTCAACAACACCATATGTTCTGATATCATAATCAGATTCAGACGGGACAACAAACGTCTCCCCCGCTGACACCTGATGAAATTCGTTATCTCCCGAGAGAGAAACTTCGGCTGTTCCGGTGATAAGTCTGACAATTTCTTTATCCCCCACATCAAATTTGTAAGTTCCCGGTGTGATCACCCCCAGGGTGAATCTGTCACCATTTTCTTTATAAAAGGTTCTGCTTATCACTTTTCCATCAAAATATACATTACTACTGAGTGTCACATCCACATTTTTAATCTGTTTATCCACACTGCACCTCCATGGCGTTTTCTATGCCTCTTTTATTACTGCTGTTTTTGCTTCATTTCTTACAAGTCTTGCTAGATGATAAACAAGTCCTCCCCAGACAGTTGTCAAACAAACTCCCATTGTAATAATTGATAATGCTGCCATAACAATCGCTCCTTTTCTTTTGTATGTACTCTCGGAATCTTTTAAATGAAGAATTCCGAGAGTACATTTATTTTTCTGTTTTATCTTGTTCTTCTGATTCCTGATCCTCGAGTTCAGGAAATTCCTCACCATTGAAAATTTTCTCACCTGCGGATTTTGCAATCTTATTGTTGAAAATTGCAAAAACCACGCCCATGCCGCCCAGCTGGAAAATCAATGTTCCCAGAGAATAGGTTCCTAGTGGATTATACCAGTCCGGATTCCATCCGATAGAAAGAACACACCACCAGACAAACATGATTATTGTAAGTGCGGGCACGATCACCAGCAATGCAATGTTAAAATGCTTTCCGACAGACATGGATGAATACTTATGATTCACAAACTTTGTCCTGAGTTTCTCCGCGCCAAATTTGAATACTGCCACACAGGAGAAGAAAGCTCCGATTACCATTCCCATTCCAACGACAAAGTCCTGATTGTTGAAAAATGTCTGATTCCAGCAGGATGGAATACCGATAATACAAGTAACGACCAACATGAAAACCGTTGTCTTTGCTTTGCCCCATTTTGCGTCTGCAAATGGCTGATAAACAATGGCATACATTGCTATGATGGATGAAATGGACGCTGCCAGCAAGGCCAGGAAAAACAATGCTGCAAAGATTCTGCCACCGGCCATTTTTTCAAACACACCGGTCAATGCGATAAACGCCAGACCATTATTTCCTGTTGAACACATCTGGATCGCCTCGTCTTTACTCATAAAGGCAAAGAGCGCTGGAATAATACCTACACCTGCAAGCAGTGCTGCTGACATATCGCCAAGACTCTGAATTCTGGTAGTGAGCACAACTTCTGCTTTCTTTTCCGCATAAACGCCATATGCGATGCAGATGCCCCATCCGGGACCTGCCGACCACATGCACTGTGTCAATGCTTCCAGCCAGATCTTGTAATTCAGGAAATCTTTCAGTTCGAATCCAAAGAGGAAATCCAGTCCTGAACTTGCTCCCGGAAGAGTTACTGTCCGGATTGCAATAATGATAATGCATAAAAACAGGAGCGGCACCAAAACCTTACATATCTTCTCGATAAATGAAACTCCTTTATAAGCACCCCATGCACAAAATGCCTGAATCACCAGATACACAACCACCATCCAGATATTGTGTTCTGATATGGAATTAAACAATTCTGTTTTATCTACACCTATATATCCACCGGTGACCGAATTCACCAGATAATAAATAATCCATGCAACAACTACGGTATAATAAGCAATCGTTATCACTACGATCCACCATACAAAAGATCCGAACCAGGTTCCTTTTTTGCTGCCAATAAAATCTCTCATAGCTCCCGGCAAACCTTTTCTGGTCGCCCTGCCAATACAATGTTCCGCCATCATCAGGCAATCTACAGCCAGAACCATGATCAATATATATGCTATGACAAAGGCACCTCCGCCATTTGTCGCTGCAACTCTTGGAAATCGCCAGATATTTCCGGTTCCTACCGATGCTGCAATCATAGCAATCGCCATTGCCACAGGAGATGAAAAACCTTTCTTTTTTTCCTTCATATCTTAATCCTCCATACGGTCAGCGAAATTAAAATATATCCTATATATTCCACCCGCTGTCACGATATTCAACAAGAAAGTGTGCTGTCGCACACTTGCGCGCCTGCAATTATCAATAGCACATCGTTCTTGTCCGCGCCGAGCACGCTTGCGAAGCAATAATTTCTTCTCGTGCGAGTGCGCATCTTCTGCACGAAGTGCTTTTGTTTGATAGGAAATTCATCATACTTTCCTGTCAAACAAAAAAGGCATCTTATCGTTTTCACGATAGGATACCTCTTTGTATCTGCCAGTTTCCGGCTCACCACCCGAACATGATGCCGGGAAGTATGCCACTCCTCGCATGTTGTACGATTACAATGTCGTTGTAGTACTACCTATTGTATACCACATCCTTACAACACTGTCAACCTGTTTTGGTTACTTTTTAGTTACTATATGATATTATTTTTTTCGAGCTTTTTCCGACAAAAAAACTTACCTGCCAACATAATCAACCATAGAATGCTTCATGTGAAGCCGCATTGCTTCACGCACACCCTCACGGTCCCTCATTTTCAAATAATTCATGATCATTCTGTGGTCATCTATGACATCTGTATATAAAGTCTGTTTTAAATGACTTTCACGAAATCCTTTTACGAGCGCACGGTTTATAATCTCCATAAGTTTAATGCCAAATTCATTATGTGAAGCCCGTGCAATGGCAATATGAAATTGCTCATTCAGGATCGGATCTTCGTTATCCTCTGAACTTACACTTTCCAGACGCTCTCCCAGTTTCAAAATCGCATTGATTTCTTCATCACTTGCCCGCTCAGCCGCATAATAAGCCATATCCGGTTCCAGCATCATACGCAGTTCATACAGATCTTTGATCTTTATGTGCATCACATTCAGTTCATCAAATCCAAATTCTTCATCTGCCACAGATCCTGATGAAACAAAGGTTCCTTTTCCCCTCTGAATTTCAAGCACTCCCTGGGTTCTCAGATATTGAATTGCCTCCCGTAATGTTGTCCGGCTCACACCCAGATCTGCTGCGAGATCATTCTCATTTGGCAGTTTATCGCCCGGTTTATATATTTTTTTAACGGTAATCAGTTCCAGTAAATCCGTTTTTGCCTTGTCTGCTACTTTCATTGTACTTCCTTTCAAAATACTTTTTTCACAGACATCTTACCGTTTTTAAAAATCAGTGTCAAGAATACGATACTTCTCCGGGCATTTCCTGTCCTTCATAAAAAGCAAGTGCATTTTCCAGAGAATGCTCTATCATATCCCGCACTGCATGATCTGTATAAAATGCAGTATGCGGTGTAATGACAACATTCGGAAAGCTTTCCAGAACCGCCATAGTATGATCCATCGGAATACTGTCCCTGTGATTAATATTATAGATTGTCGGTTCATTATCAATCACATCAAGTCCTGCCGCACCTATGATTCCATGTTCTATTCCATAGATCAGCGCTTCTGTATCCACATTTGAACCCCGGGACGTATTTACAATAATGCAGTTCTTTTTTAATTTTTTGACATTATCCATATTCAGCATATGATAAGTCTCTGCTGTCCCCGGTGTATGAAAAGAAATAATGTCAGACTGTTCCAATAATTCCTCATAGGACACATAAGTCGCATAATTCTTTACCTCATCCAGCTGTGTTCTGCTGTATACCAGGATTTTACAGCCAAATCCCTGAAGTTCCTTTATAACGGTTCTTCCGATACGCCCGCCTCCGACAATTCCAACCGTCATATCACGAAGCTCCCGCCCGCAATTCTGAGCCAGTGTAAAATCTCTCACCTGATAATGTTCCAGTATATATTTCACTTTTCTCAGACACATCAGCATCAGTAAAATCGCATAATCTGCTACAGAATTTGGTGAATAACAGATATTTGACACCCGGATACCAAGTTCTTTCGCATATTCCAGGTTAATATGATCCACACCCACACATCTCACTGCAATGCACCTGAGTCCCTGATCTGCAAACTTTTTCAATAATTCATCGGATATTTTCGTTCCAACGACAGAAATGCAGTCATAGCCTGCTGCCAGAGTATAATTTTCACAGGTAGGCTGACCCCGGCAAAATCCAAATTCAAATCCCATTTTAAGTGCAAGCTCATCGTAAAGTATCTTTTCGTCTGCTCGACAGCTATACACATATACTTTCCGCAATATTCTCATCTCCTTTTCAGAGCGCGTCTGTATACTCTTTCATCCGCTTCAGCCCTTCCAGTGTATCCTCTCTGGTCGACACATAGGAAATTCTCACATATCCTTCCCCGCCTTCACCAAATCCGGTTCCAGGTACAACCACTACATGTTTTTTCGCCAGCAGATCCAGGGCAAATTCTTCCGAAGTCATTCCGGTTTCCTTTATATTTACAAATGCGTAAAACGCTCCCCGGGCCATTTTCAGGCTGAGATGTTTCATCTGATTAATCTGTTCCAGGACAAGTTTCCTATTCTCATCGTACTGCGCAAGCATCTCCTTAAGCACATCCTGCGGACCATCCAGAGCAGCGATCGCCGCATACTGCGTCGGTGTATTTACACAGGAGACAACGCTCTCCTGCATTTTTACCATCTGACTGATAATTGCTTCCGGACCAAGTATGAATCCACATCTCCATCCGGTCATCGCATAGGTTTTGGAAAAGCTGTCGATCACCAGCGTTCTCTCTTTCATTCCGTCACAGGATGCAATCGAAAAATACGGAACATCATCATAGATAAATTCCTGATATACTTCATCCGTAATAAGATACAGATCTTTTTCAATACAAAGCTGTGCCACTTCTCTCAATATCTTCTCACCCGTCACACTTCCGATCGGATTCGACGGGGAATTGATCAGAATTGCCTTTGTCTTGTCCGTCACGGCTTTTCTGAGATTTTCGACATTATAGCAGAAATCATCTTCCTCCAGTAATGGCACCATCACTGTTTTTGCATTGCACAGGGCAATCTGTCCAAAATAATTGGGAAATGCCGGTGTACCTACAATCACCTCATCTCCCGGATCCAGAATCGCCTTAAAGGATAAAAGTAACGCTTCCACACCGCCTGTGGTAATGATAATTTCTTTTGTCGGATCATAGGATACATTTTTCTTTTCCTTCATCTTTTCCGCAATTGCAATACGGAGTTCGATAATTCCCGCATTTACAGTATAATGCGTCTCTTTGCGTTCAATAGCTTCTATTGCTGCCTGACAGATATGATCCGGTGTCGGAAAACCCGGCTCTCCCAGTGCAAAACTTACTATATCATCCATCCCCTGCATCCGGTTAAACATCTTTCTGATCATGGAACCCTGCTGCTCCGTGATCGATCGTGACAACGCTTTCATTTTTCACTGCACTTCCTTCCCTCTATTTGATATCATCTTCTTTTTCGTCACTGTACCGCCTTCCGACTTCTTCTGCATCTCCGACAATTCCCTGAACGACAAATACATTTCCCGGAGGACATCCAGGAACCCAGCGTCCATATTCTTCCAGATGCTTTGTACATCTTCCGACCAATACTGTATTTTCTTTTGTTGCTCCTTCCGGAAGTTCCTTTACCGGTCCGACCACAACATATTTTCCTTCCAGATATTTCTCATATCCGCCTGCTTTCAGATCCATCAATGCACTGATCACGGTATTTCTGCAGCCGGTACATGCGCCTTCATCAAACAGCAGTGTATACGGTGGCAGCCCCGGAATTTCAACTTCGCTGGAACGTTTGAATCTGTGATAAACATCTGCGATTGTTTCACCTCTTACTTCAATCTTATCCAGATTCATTTCTCCGAGTCCTCTGTTGTAAGCCTCCACTGTCAGCATCGGTGCATCTACTTCATATCCCATAACCGCACTTCCAACAGCATCGCAGGATACCACATCTTTTGATGCCAGGATCAGATCCATCTCTACCGTTTCACCGAAAATCGGTCCCAATCCCTGCTGACAAAAAGTAGCATCGATCACACTCAAAACCGGTTTCACCGTCTGGATAATATCAATTACTCCATTTACCACGCCATGGCTGTGAAAATATTTCTTCTGTCCGTCTGCAATCAGACCTTTCAAATTTTTCAATCCCAATGTTACTTCTGTCTGATCATGCGTCTTCATTACAGGAACCGTAACTACAGCATCTGCTTCTGCCACAAGATCCCAGGTTGTCATTGCATCAATAACCTTTCCATTTTCTACCTGGATTTTTGTCAATTTTCTCTTTTTTAAATCTATTACTTCATATCCTTCGTCTCTCAACTGCTGGTATTCACACTTTTGAATTACCTGCTCTGTATCAACACCGGCCGCTGCCGACTCTGCGATAATCGGGTTTGCGCCTTCTTCCTTCACGCGTTCTGCCACAGCTTTGACAACTTCCCATCTCGTCACACCACCGGAACATCTGTCATCCGGCACTGCAACAAAATTTGGTTTGATGAGAACTTTATATCC
Organism: Dysosmobacter segnis; assembly: GCA_963659325.1. GTDB lineage: Bacteria > Bacillota > Clostridia > Lachnospirales > Lachnospiraceae > Eubacterium_I. Next base: position 15,119 of record CAVKTR010000035.1, on the reverse strand, counting down.
AGGTTTGATAATATCCGCAAGTCCGCCAATATCTTCTATACATTTTCGTACGGATGCTCTGATACTCTCATAATCATTTCCCTGTGTTTTTCGAATTGATACTACTGACATCCTGTCATCTCCTTTCTTCATCTCCGCCGCAATGCGATCTATGCTGAGCACTTTTTGAATCACAGGATGAACTTTCCTATGAATCAAAAAAGGTATCTGGTCTTTATCAACCAGATACCACATTGTATCGCATATTGTTATTTGTCTGTTTGTGTTGTATTATCTCTATGCAGACATAATACAACTAGGAGATGCTTTTGTCAACAGCTATTTTTATGTTTTTACAGTCAAAGATTCGGCAGCATTACGCTGCCGATCTTATAGGAGGGGGTTCTATGTCAAAATATCAGATTATTTCTCATTCAATATATCCGAAATCTATCTCAGAATTCTTCATTTAAAAGATTACGAGAGTACGTTTTTTGCTTTGGGTGCCTTAACTGTGGCTTCCCCTTTCAAAACGATGATTCCATCCTGATTTTCACAGATTGTTTTCAATTTCACTATGTTTTTCTCTTTATTAAGTTCTTCTACTTCTGCAGTTGCCTTAACCGTATCTCCGGCATGAACCGGCGCTGTAAAGCTGAGTGTCTGCCCCATGTAGATGGTTCCCGGTCCCGGAAGCTGCATTCCGAGCACTGCCGAAACCAGCCCTGCTGACAACATTCCATGTGCTATTCTTCCCTTAAAAAATGTATTGGAAGCATATCTTTCATTTACATGTGCCGGATTGATATCTCCCGTCACACCTGCAAACAGATAAATGTCTGTTTCTGTAATTGTTTTTTCAAAAGATGCCTTTTGTCCAATCTGAAGTTCGTCTATTGTATATCCCATACTCCGAGACCTCCTGTTCTGAAGTGGCAGAGGGTGCTATATCCTGCGTGGCATCCCCTGCCGCCTCTTCATTACTTATTTCTTATTTACAAAATCATTCATTCGTTTTTGTTGTTCTTCTGTTCCGAAGCACAGCCCAAATAAATTCTTTTCCTGATTCATAGCAGTATACATATCTGTCTGAATACCATAATTCATAGACTGCTTTGCAAGAGCCACACCGGTTTTACTGTTTTTCATAATCGTTTCTGCAAGACTTTTTGCCGATTCCATCAGTTTTTCAGCCTCAACAATCTCGCTGACTAACCCCAGTTCCAGTGCTTTCTCGGCCCGGAATGTCTTAGCGGTAAAAATCAGCTCTTTTGCTTTTGCCATACCGATCAGACGTGGCAACCTCTGCGTTCCGCCACCGCCCGGAAAAATTCCAAGCCCAACTTCCGGCAAGCCGAATCTTGCTTTTTCTGATGCGATCCGCAGATCACAGGCCAGTGTCATCTCACATCCGCCTCCGAACGCATATCCATTTACTGCCGCGATAAAAATCTTTCCGGAATGTTCCATCTTTCGATATACTTCCGTTGTACGATATGCATATTCCGATGCCTCAATAGGTGTCATATCCTTCATCAGAGTAATATCTGCACCTGCGATAAATGCCTTTCCGGCTCCGGTCAGAATCACCACCCTGATTTCCTCATCTTTTTCAAGATGATCCATAAAATCATTCATTTCAGCCAGAAATTCTTCTGACATGGCATTCAATTTTTCCGGTCTGTTAAAAATAACTGTTGCCAGCCCATTTTCTTTTTTTACTTTTATTGTCTCATAATCCATCTTTAAACCGCCTTTTTGTTATCAACCAGCATATCCGCTCAGTCTTGGAATCAGAAGTGAAATGTTCGGGAATACTACAACAAGCAGCAAACCGACCAGCAACGCGAGCAGAAACGGTATGATACGTTTGACCAGTTCCTCGAACTTGATATTTCCGATACCACATGCCACAAACAGGTTTACACCAACCGGCGGGGTGATAAAACCGATAGAAAGGTTTACTACCATCATGATACCAAAATGCACGATATCTACTCCTACAGCCTGCATTACCGGATACAGGATCGGTGACAGAATAAGGATTGCCGATGTAGTCTCCAGTACACATCCACAGATAAGCAGCAAAATATTAACCAGAAGAAGGAGTACCCATTTATTGGTAGAGAATCCGAGCATTCCGTCAGCGATCAGTGTCGGTACTCCTTCCAGTGTCAGGACACGTCCGAGAATGGTTCCAACACCTACAATGATCAAAATCGTACCTGTTGTATTTGCTGAAGATGCAAATCTCTCAAAGATTGTTTTTAATTTCAATTCTTTATATATAAAGATACCAACGATCAGGGAATATACGGTAGCAACTACTGCTGCCTCTGTCGGTGTAAAGAATCCACCGTAAATACCACCCAGAATAATAACCGGTACAAAAATTGCCCAGATGGCATCTTTCAATTCAAGGAGTACTCTCTTGAACGAGAATTTCTGTCCATTTCCAACAAATCCTTTCTTCTTGCAGACAACTACAGAAAGAACAATCAGCATCAGTCCACATACAACACCCGGAACAATACCTGCTGAGAACAGCGTACTGATAGATGCTCCTGTCGCCACACCATACATAACCATCGGAATACTTGGCGGAATAATCGTTCCCAGACATCCGGATGCCGCGATCAGTGCAATGGAAAATCTCTTGTCATAACCTTTTTCTACCATGGTCGGAACCATGATCGTACCTACTGCCGCTACTGTAGCAGGAGCAGAACCGGAAATCGCTCCGAAGAACATACAGGTTACAACTGTAACGATTGCGAGTCCGCCTGTAAAATGTCCGACCAGTGAATCAAAGAAGTTGACCAGTCGCTTCGACAATCCACCGCCTTCCATCAGTGCACCGGACAGGATAAAGAACGGTATCGCCATCAGCGGGAATGAATCCGTTGCGGTAAACATACCACTTACAATATAGTTAAAATCAATGGTTCCCTGCGCAAAGATATATACGATAACGGCAAGTCCCATAGCAATTCCAATCGGAATGCTCATAAATACTGCAATAAAAAATACTACAAAAATAATTAAAGCTTCCATATCCGACCTCCTTATGCCTTCTCTTCTATAGCAGAAGCCTCATCGTCTCCGGCTTTGTATTCTCTTACACGTAAAACCATGTCCTGAACCAGGCGAATAGCCATAAATGTAAATCCGATTACAAAGGAGAAGTATGGAATTGCCATGTTAATCTCCAGAGACGGGGATTTCTGCTGGTAAATAAATGCCATTTTTGTAACATAAGGCCAGCCGTATCTCATGATAACCAGTGAGAATATAAGGAATGCAGCATCTGATACCAGATCCAGAATCAGATTGCCCTTCTTTTTCAGTACGAGTGACAGAATTTCAACTTTAATATGTGACCGTTTTTTTACTGCATATGCCGAAGATATGTAAATCAGCCATGCAAACATATATCTTGCTGACTCTTCCGACCACGTAGCCGGTCTTCCGATCAGTCTCATAATAATCTGGTAAGCTACCACAAACGTCATACTTGCAAGAAGAATTACGGAAATAACTTCTTCTAAATGTTTATCCAGCCAACGTATTACTTTCATATCCTTCCCCCCTATTTGACATCCATTGAGTTGACATAATCAACAAGTTCTTTTGCATTCAGCTCCGGATATTTCTCATAAAACCAGTCATATACACTTGAGCACGCATCACGGAATGCAAGTCTCTGTTCATCCGTAAGCGTTGTAACCTGTGTCGTTTTTTCTATTTCTGTCATGTAATCTTCGTAATACTCATCCATCAGATCACGTTCATTCTGTGCTGCCTGTTCCATTGTATCTTTCAGAATTTTTTGAAGATCATCCGGAAGCGACTCATACCAGTCTTCTGAAATAAGGATCGGAGCCATATCTATGACATGATGAAGGTCTGTATAATAATCCTGAACCTCATTAAATTTCTGGCTGACAGTAAGTGCAATACCATTGTCCTGACCATCGATCGTTCCCTGCTGTAATCCTGTAAATACCTCCGCAAAAGACATCGAAATCGGGGAAGAGCCAAGTGTTGTAAATGTTTTCAGGTACAGATCCGATTCCTGAACCCTGATCTTGAGTCCTTTCATATCCTCCGGTGTTTCTATCGCATGTCTTGAATTTGTAACTGTTCTGGAATCGTTATAAAACCATGCGATCGGTCTGACTCCGACTTCCTCTGCCGACTGATCTTCCAGTTTCTCTCCTTCTTCCGAATCAAAGAATGCAAAGGCCTGCTCTTTGCTTGTAAAAAGGAACGGAAGCTGCAATGGTTTGAAAATATCTGTGAAGCTGGATAATGCTGCCGTACCAACTTCCCCCATCTTGATCGTACCATTTACCTGCATCTGCTCAATATTTGAACGGGAATCACCCAGTGTGTTGTTTGTGTAAACCTTCATGATCAGTCTGCCATCCGAAGCTTCCTTCAGATCCTCGGCTGCCTGCTTCATTGCGATTGCCATCGGATGGGAATCTGCGACTGTTCCTGCATACACAAATGTATATACGCCATCCTGTCCCGAAGAACTGCTTTTTGAGCCACATCCGGCTACAGATATCAGCCCGGATACCATGACAGCTGTCAATAAAAATACCAATACTTTTTTTGATTTGATCCGCATCTCATCATTCTCCTCTTAATCAATGTTTTCATCCTCTAAAATTCCCCTGTCCGGATAAAAACATTATCTCATTTTACGCCAGTAATCATCAAATTCGTTTTGCAGCTGATCTCTGAAATCAGGATGAGCAATGGCGATCAATGCCTGTCCTCTTTCTTCCAGACTCATGCCAAACAGATTTATCGCACCATACTCTGTTACAACCCAGTGAACATCAATTCGGGCTGTGGAGACAGGCGTGCCTTCCGGAATACATCCGACAATTCTGGATACTGTTCCATGTGCTGCTGTCGACGGCAGACACAGAATCGGACGTCCGTCCTTTGACAATGCTGCCCCTCTCAGGAAATCGCTCTGTCCTCCGACACCACTCCAGATTTTTCCACGGTTCCACTCGCAGTTTACCTGACCGGTAAGGTCTACCTGGAGGCAGGCATTGATGGCACAAACTTTATCATTTTTTGCAATATTGATCGGGTTATTGGTGTAAAATCCCGGCATAATATTGATCATCTCATTCTTATCTACAAAATCGTATAAATCCTGTGATCCCTGAATAAACATTGCAGTGATCTTGCCGGTATCAATATTTTTCTTAGATCCATTTACAACCCCTTTTTCGATCAACGGGATCAGGTTATCGGAAAATACTTCTGTATGGATACCAAGATCTTTTTTGTCACTCAGGCATTTTAAAATAGCATTCGGAACCTTTCCCTGTCCCATCTGCAGGCAGGCACCATCCGGAATCAGGTCTGCGATCAGTTCACCGATCTTTGTGGATGTCGGATCCGTGTCATCAATCGGTGGAATATTCAGTAACGGCACATCTTCCTCTACGATCGCATCCAGTTCTGATACGTGAATTGTATTATAATGACCATATACCCACGGCATATATTTATTTACATGTGCAATGATCTTCTTTCCATGACGGACAGAAGAAGCTCCGAAATCTACCGAAACGCCAAGATTGACATATCCGTTCTCATCCGGCGGTGTCACATGTGCCAGAAGGCCGTCCACCGGTCTGGTACTTGCAAATGCACGGTCTACCATGGAAACACTCATCGGACCAAAATGTCCTCTTCGCTCAGCAACTGCAATTCTTGTAGCCGGACCGCAAAAAATTGTATCGACATCCAGATGACCATGATATTTTGGATCACAATATGGCGCATCTCCCCAGTTTAATCCCTGCCATAACTTTACATCTTTTAATTCATCTGCTCTTCTGCACAGTGCATTTGCCAGAACCATAGATTCTGCTGTCGCATGTGTCGTCTGCCAGCGTTCGCCGGATTTTACAAGTTTTACTGCTTCATCTGCAGTCATCAATTTTTCTTTGTAAATTTTTCTCCAATCTTCCATTTTCCCTTTTCCTTTCTATTTGCACTGATTTTTCGTATATTTTTCCATTGCAAACATTGCTGCTCCAAGAGCACCCATGATCTGTGGATTTTCCGGTCTGACAACTCTCATGCCAATCTGTTCTTCCATGCACTTTACCATTGCATCATTTAAAGCGACTCCACCGGTCATTACAAGCTGCGGTCTCAGTGTAATTCTTTTGGCAAGTCCACAGACTCTTTTTGCCACAGCAATATGTGCTCCTTTCGCTACTGAGGCCAGAGATGCACCGGATGCAAGCTGTGAGATCACCTCAGATTCGGCAAATACTGTGCAGGTACTCGAAATTGCAACAGATTCTTCTGCTGAATCGGCCAATTCTGCCAGTTTATCAATTTTGCAATTCAGGACACGTGCCATTACCTCAAAGAATCGGCCTGTTCCTGCTGCACATTTTTCATTCATTACAAAATTCTCAATCGTTCCGTCTTCCTTCAACTGAATCGCTTTTGCATCCTGACCTCCGATATCTATAATGCTTCGTGCGTTCGGATATATCGATACCACGCCTTTTGCATGGCAGGTGATCTCCGTAATCTGTTTATCTGCTTTATCATAAGTGAATCTCCCATATCCGGTCACAATACTGTACTCAACATCTTCCCATGTTATATGCAACTTTTCCATGAGTTCACTCATGCAGATCTCCACTCCGTTAGTGCCTGTTCCGATATTCTTTACAACATACCCCAGCATTTTTTTGTTTTCATCAACAGCAACTACCTTTGAGGATGAAGAACCAATATCTATTCCCAAAAACATAGGCGGCTTCCTTCCTTATTACTAATCAAGCATCTCACTGAACGTCTGTAATCTGGTACGGATCTGTTCCATGGAATCCATCTGCTGATCCACTTCCAGGTAGAGGATCGGAATTCCTGCGTCTTCCAGTTCTTTCTTGTATACAGGATAATCAAATTCTTCCGGATCACAGAATTTGTACATACATACCACAACACCATCCGCCTGGTTATCTTTTACAGCCCTGATCAGGTTCTTTCCTTTGCTCTTATCTTCTTCATAGAAGAATGTATCTCCGCGCAGATCGATCATACGGCATGCAATTTTCTCCATTACACTTCCTTCTGTTCTGGAAATTGTTCTGAACTGACGGCTCTCATGTGCCAGATCATCACATACAATGGTATAGTCCATGTCTGTAAATGCATCCAACAGACTTACCGGCTCCATCATCAATCCTGTAACAACCACTTTTGCTCCGGATTTTTTCTCTTTTTCTTCTTTTTCCAAAGCTGCGATCAGTTCGTTTAATTGCCCAGTATAGATCTTTTTATCCATAAACCATGCTGCTTTTAAAATCAGGTGGCGGATCGCAGGTGTCAGTGTAACCGGATAATCTTTTACCAGTTCTGTAAATTTCCGAACTGCTTTCCGATACTCTTCATATACAATAAAAGCATCTTCCAGTGCTTTATCACTGATCTCTTTACCGGTAATTTCCTCCAGTTCCTTTTTCAGCCGCTCATTCTGATTGATGATGAATGCCAAAGATCCGGAACTGTAACGGTTCTGTAATACGGTATATGGAAGTACCTTCGGCTCTTTGATCGCGATCACCCAGTTTGCGAGAATAGATTTCATCGTATCGCAATAAGTCGGGATAATGATCGCTTCCAGGAATTTATATTCTCCACGAATACCAAGTTCCATATTTGCTCTCATGATAGAACATCCAAATCCCTGTATGTACCGGTCAACTTCTACCATGGAAGTCTGTCCGCCCCACATGCCGATCGGCAGCATTCCGGATGCATAGATAATTTCCTCCGGAAGATAAATTGGGAAACAGCCTACCGCCTTTTTACCGGTTTCTTTCATGGATGCAAAAATGGCTTCTTTCGGAGTCCTTCCCTTATCACTAAGTTCTTTGATTAAATTTTCCACACTCATGATTATGCCTCCTTACCTTTATTCTTCCGCTCTTCCATCATCTCAACCAGAGCCTGTACACGTGTCTCATACTGTGCCTCGGAAAATACGCTCGGATCGGTCTGGTCACCGTCAAAGATAACAGATGGGATTCCAAGTTCTGATTCCAGTCTTCTTTGCATTTCATACTGTTTAAAATCCATACCTTTGCAGCTTCTGTTAGAGTGGAAAAGTGCTCCATCGATATGAAATTCTTTTGCTCTCTTCAGCAAACGGTCAATTGCATAATCTACGTTCCGCTGTACATAAATCGCATCATAGGCCTGTGCCATTCCTGCCAGATCATTTAATTCATACAGCAATGTCCACGATTCCGGATAAGTAGATGTAACGACATTTATTCCATTTTTCTTCAAAATCTTGAATGTTGGTGCCAGATACGGCCAACAGGCAATTCCGTCCCAGAGAATACGATATTTCTCTTCTACATCTTTGAATGGTCCCTTTCCTTCTTTTGCCTTCTCTTCCAGCTCTTCATACCATTTTTTAAACAGGTCACGTCCGGCAGCTGTTCCTCTTGCACATACGATGACCGCCATATAGTTAAACATATCAAAGCCGGCAAACGGAGATGGTGTATTCATTGCAAGATCCGTTGCTTTCTTCCACCACATTGCAGTTTCATTCGAAATCTTCATTACTTCACGGAAACGTTCCCAGTCCATTTTCTTTCCGGTAAATTCTTCCAGTTTTTCAATCGCGTCCAGAAGCTGTGCCTTTACAAATGCAACATTGGATGGATCTACTTCAAAATTGGAATTAAACGGACAGTCGATCATAATCAGCGGTATATTAAATTTCTTTGCCAGATTTTCATACCATTTAATAACCGTACAGCAGATATTACTGCAGCAAAACAGAAGATCCGGTGCCGGAATATTCTCTGCCTCTGAAAAGAGAATATCTGCATAACCGATATTCACCCGGGCATATGAACAGATATCATTGGAATATCCCTGACTCTCAGAGTGTTCAATAAACTGCGGTGCATCTTTTCTTGCGCCAACTGCTGCTGCGTGGTTTTCCGGATATACTACGGTCAGTCCCATCGCTTCCATGATTTCCTGTGGAGCGATCGATGTTGACCACACAACCGGACGTCCCTCTGCTTTCGCTTTTCTGGCATTTTCGTAATGTGTTTTTGATATCTCTGCCAGCATCTGTTTTGATGTCATCTGTTCCATGGATTTATACCCCCTCTACCTGCTATTTGTCTGTATAATCGTAAAATCCTCTGCCGGTTTTTCTTCCAAGTCTGCCTGCCTGAACCATTCTTCTCAATAATGGTGACGGACGATATCTTGGATCTCCGGTATCTGCATAAATCGTTTCCATAACAGCAAGCTCGATATCAATTCCGGCCATATCGATCAGCTCACATGGTCCCATCGGCCAGTTCAATCCATAGCGGCAGCCTTTATCAATATCTTCCGGTGTGCCCACACCGCGTTCCACCAGATCAAATGCCTCATTGATCATAGGATCAAGCAATCTGTTTACAATGAATCCGGCACTGTCGGCAGATACAATACATTCTTTTTTCAGCTGAGCCCCAATCGCTTTTACGGTTTCAATTGTTTCTTCTGAAGTGTTATAACCTTTTACAATTTCCAGTAACTTCATTACCGGCACCGGATTAAAGAAATGCATTCCGATAAATCTTTCCGGTTTTGTAATTACCTGAGACAGATCCGTAATTGAGATAGAAGATGTATTTGTCGCAAGAATTGCATCTTCCGGAGCAGTCTCACATACTTTCTGGAAAATTGCTTTTTTGACATTGATATTTTCTGATGCTGCCTCGATCACAAGGTCTGATGTCGCTACATCATCATACAACTCACTGTAAGACAAACGCGCAATGATGTCTTCCTTTTCTGCTTCTGTAATTTTTCCTTTTTCTGCATTCCTTGCAAGACGTTTCTCAATAGACTTCTGCGCCTTATCCAGCTGCTCTTTGCTGATATCATTTACCGTTACTGTAAATCCATTTTGTGCGGCAGTCTGTGCAATACCACTTCCCATTGCACCGGATCCGATTATAAATACTTTTTTAATTTCCTTCATCGTTCTATTCTCCTCTTTTCTGGTTTTTATGATTATTGCAGGTTCTCGATCAGCGCTGAAACTCCAAGTCCGCCTCCACAGCAGGAAGAAAACATACCATATTTTGCTCCTCTTCTTGCAAGTTCTTTCATTGTAAAGATACAAACACGCGCTCCGGAAGCTCCGTTCGGATGTCCGAATGCAATTGCTCCGCCATTTGGATTCCAATTATCCATGTCAATCTTTTCTCCGGACATTTCTTCCATCTGACGGATCACACTCAGATTCTGTGCTGCAAATGCTTCATTACACTCATATACATCAATATCCGATACTTTTAATCCATGTCTCTCCAAAAGTTTCATATTCGAATATGCAGGTCCAATTCCCATATATTTCGGATCAACACCTACATCAATGCCACCAATCCATTTTGCGATCGGTTTATAACCAAGTTCTTCTGCTTTCTCTGCGCTCATCAGTAATACAAATGCTGCTCCATCATTCATTCCGGATGCGTTTCCGGCAGTGGTAACGCCACCCTGTCGTACACTTCTTAATTTTGCCAGTCCATCTGCAGTTGTGTTTGGACGTAAATGTTCATCTTTATCTACAATCACCGGAGCATCTTTCTTGCTGTATTTTACTTCGATCGGAAGTATTTCATCTTCAAAATATCCTTTTTCTACTGCAGCTGCTGCACGCTGCTGACTTCTCAATGCAAATGCATCACATTCTTCTCTTGTCACATTCCATTTTTCAGCCATCCGATCGGAAATTTCAATCATGGACAGGTCATCTTCCTCTGTCGGTGCAAGTCTGACCGGAGCCGCTACCGGAACAATTCCTTTGTAAGGTGTCACCGTAGTAGGAAATTTTGCATATTTCTGGCTGTGTGCCTCTGCACCGCCGCAAATTGCCGTGTCAATCAATCCTGCCTGAATCTGTAATGCTGCATTATTGATACATGCGATAGAAGATCCGCATTGCATTTCCATAAATGTTGCACTTGTCTCATAAGGAAGTCCTGCCATCAGAGAGGCGTACCGTGCAAAGTTGTGTGTATTCACATCACCAAAAGCACTGCCTGCAAAAACTGCATCTACTTTCCCTTTTTCCAGGATTTTTGTTTTCTCACATAATCCTTTGATTGCTTTTGCCGCAAGTTCCGTCGGAGTAAATACCCGAAGCGCACCACCCATGCGTCCAAATGCGGTTCTTGTTCCATCCACAATTACTACTTCTCTCATTTTTGATACCTCCATTTTTGTTCTGGTTTTGTTTTGTTCATTTTGTTGAGATTATTATATGGCTGACACCCAATTTTCGTCCAATATTCATTTTGCACTCCGATTCATACCAAAAATGTTATGATTTTTTCGACATTTTTCCATGTTCACCCATTGTATTTTTCGTCTTTTTTTAGTACAATATATCCAAAAAATACGGATTTCTATAAGATTGCCAGGTGAAAAAAAATGGATTTGAAACAACTTCGTTATTTTAAAACAGCCGCTGAATTCCAACATATTACAAAAGCTGCGAATGCTCTTGATATCAATCAACCCGTCCTGAGCCGGTCATTATCTATGCTTGAACAGGAACTTGGAGTAGAATTGTTTGAACATGTAGGACGCGGAATTCGTCTGAATCAAAATGGAGCATATTTTTATAAACGCGTCTGCGAAATTTTTACTACGCTGCACGATGCGTGTGAAGATTTAAAGAATCAGAATTTTGAAATAAAAGATGCACCGATACGGCTTGCATCCAACACAGGACTGTATATTCCCGGACTGCTTGGATATTTGCGAAAAAAAATGCCCTCTGCCAAAATCACCTATATTACCGCCAAACGCACAAAATTATTGCAACTGCTGCGTGATAAAGAAGTTGATTTTATTATCTGTTCTCCATTGATGGAACCAAAATATCAGATTCAGACAAAACTTTTATTAAACGAGCACTGTCCGGTTATTTTTCCAGAAGACCACTGGCTTTCCAAAGCTTCCAATGTCGCACTGCGAGATCTTGCCACGGAACCTTTTATCGCAGTAGCCTCCGGCTTTGGAATCCGCGATACTTCTGACCGTTTTTTTGAACTTGCCGGAATCACCCCGAATTACAGCATTGTGACCACAGACACACGTGGAGTCCGTGAATTAGTGAAAACCGGATGTGGAATTGCCTTTACCAGTTCAACAACTATCCAGATGGATCCTTACTTTACCAATAATCATATTTTTATAAAGGATCCACCCTGTATCGGAACTGTAAGTTTAAGTTTCTTAACGCCAACATCCCACTACATACATAATACAAAATTTATCACACATACCATGGATTACTTTAAAACTCTGGATTTTTTACAAGCATCCCCAGATATGCATCCAGACAAAATTGAGTAATTTTTCACTCTTTTCTGCACACAAAAAGCAGAAGCGCCACATAGTAAAGTATGCAACGCTTCTGCTTTTAGGTTTTATTTTTAGGATAGGATATTATACGTTCTATATTTTTATGTTTTTTACATTCCCGGTTTGCACAGAATCTTCAGCATACCGGTACGGTCCTTGCGATCCAGACCTTTTTCTACCAGCTCGTCCAGGCTGATAATATCTGTCACCATGTCCGGAAAGGAGATTTTCTTCTCATTCAACAGTTCCAGATACATTTTGATTTCTTCTTCTGTATATACAAAGGAGGAAATAATGTCAATCTCCCGTGGGAGCATGGACATGAAGTTCAGCTCCGGGATCGGCTCTGCCACACAGCCAAGCAGAACAACCTGGCTGCCCGGTTTTGCGATGGTATTGATGCAGTTTAACAGACTTTCTTTTGCCCCTGCACACTCTAATGTCACATCTGCTCCTGCTTCATTTCCCAGTGCTTTTCTGACATCGCCATACAGATCATCTGTCTCCTGTGTAAATACACATTCGTCTGCACCATATTTCATCAGAATATCACGTTTGTTGGATCTTCTTCCAATTGCAACTACTTTGCTGGCACCACCTGCTTTTGCAAGCTGTATCGCTGCCAGACCGATCGGTCCTGTTCCTGATACGGCAACGGTATCACCCATTTTGAAATTGGATCTTCTGAGGCCATGATAAGCCACACATACAATGTCAAATAATACGGCATCTTTGCTGTCTACACTGTCCGGAATCGGGATCAGGATCTTGTGTTTTGGATCCAGGACACGCATATATTCCTCATAACCGCCATCCGGTCCGCCGATTCCTGCAGTCTTTGGCAGACCATGTTCACAGATATTCGGTCTTCCGCTTCTGCAGGCCGGGCATCCGTCTTCACAATAGGATGGCGGTCCGCACAGCAGACGCTGTCCAACAGTAAATCCTGTCACATTTTCTCCAACTTCATAAACAGTACCGACATTTTCGTGTCCCATGACCATGACTGGTCTCTCGGATGCACCGTGATATACTTCCACATCAGAACCACATACACCACAATAATCTATTTTTACAACGATCTCGTCCGGACCTGCTTTTGGGATCTCACGCTCTTCTACCCGTACATCATGTGGTCCGTAATATACTGCTGCTTTCATCTTATCTCCTCCTGTCAGTAAGCCTTTTTGCCTCTGTTTTTTCATAAATCATCAGGCATTATCCATTAAGCTGCTTTTCTTTTTTTGTAAATAATATTTACGATACAGATCAGGACTCCCGCAAATACGATCATACCGATCAGTCCAAAATATCCAAGTTTTAATTTTCCATTTGCAAGGAAAACTGCCATATACTGGCTTGCAAAAGATCCAATAATTGTCTCAAGTGATACGATCACACGGCTTGCACCAAGGTAATTCTGTCTGCCAAATACATATGCGATAATGGATGGTAACAGGTTCGGGAATGCACCGGTGATGGATGCATATCCGAAACATGCACATACAAGCGGTAAAATCGTTCCAGGGCCGGCAAATGCCATTCCGATGAATCCGATAATTGATAATCCGCACAGACAGATGGAAGCCTTGATCGTACCAAATTTATCATCAACCGCACCAAGCAGATAACTGATCGGGATACCTGCAATTGCTCCAATAGATAATACCGGCAGATACATGCTGGCTGGAATCTCTTTTGCAACCATAGATGTTACGAAAAAAGCGGTCAGACTGTTGTTTGCAAAATGAATGATTCCAAATGCGATGACAATCAGCCATGTATATGGGCTTTTTAAAATATCAACCAGTGTCATGGTTGCTTCCTGCACAACCTCATTGGCTGGTGCATGATCTTCCCCATCCGGATATAACCCCACATCTGTCGGTCTGTCTACATAAAATACTGCTACTAAAATTGCAAGTACTACAAGGAAACCTGCGTAAATAAAATAACTTCCTGTAAATTTCAGTTGAGATGCTGTTAAAAATGTAAAAATTGCCACAAAACTTGCAGATGCGATCGGAGCACCCATTGTGATAAATCCAAGAGATTTTCCTCTTCCCTCTACAAACCATTCTGTACACATGTAGTTCGCGCTCTGCTGTAAACATACTGCCAGTACACGGATCAGAAGAAATGCCACAATGAAAATTGTCATGCTCATCATTTTTACAGAAACACCCATAAGAGCAACACAGACTGCAATGATCAGTGAGTTGATGATCAAGAAGCGTTTTGTGCTTACTTTCATCAGTGCTGTATTAATTACAAATGTCGCCGGAACCGCGATCAGTCCACCGATGGTATATCCGTTCATGATCAGTCCGATGTTCCATCCTGTTTCCTGTGGTAACACGGTTGTCAGAATATTAATCTGCTCACCGATCAGGGATACAAATAAATAATAGATAAATGTACCAATGATAATCATTGGTAATGCTTTGCTGACAAATCGTTTGTCTTTTACATTGCCAAAAATATTAAATACCGACATGTTTCATCCTCCAGTTTTTCTACCTTTTTCCTTTGTAAATCACATTTACCTGTAACACATTTTCATAACAGCTGTTCTGTAAGTATATTATTGCAGATATCTCTTTTTCTGAGAATAAGCATTCCTGATGTATGTTCACAATCCTATTTTTGCATAGACTTACCTCTGGAAAAACTGCTATAAT
>CAVKTR010000034.1:0-31508 GCA_963659325.1 Dysosmobacter segnis | reverse complement strand
GTGAGACAAATTTCAGGTTTTTTATGAAATTTGTCTCACTTTTGTCTCACTATATGTAGTATGATAGGAAGCAGATAAGACTGAGATAAGAATGTTTTGACTGAGAAAGGATGACACATGAGAGAAATAATTGTACCGGCAGCTGAAGAGGAACTGACAAATGTGCAGGAATTTGTCACCAGTCAGCTGGAAGATGTAAATTGTCCTGCAAAAGCACTGTTTCAGATTGAGCTTGCTGTGGAAGAGATTTTTATCAACATCGTGAGCTACGCATACCGCCCGGAGATCGGCGAGGCGACGATCCGCTGTGAGATCTGCGAAGATCCGCTCCGTGTGATCATTGAATTCCAGGATCATGGCAAACGGTTTGACCCGCTCGCCAGAGAAGAGGCGGATACGTCAAAGGATGCGCTGATGGAACGGGAAGGCGGGCTTGGGATCTTCCTTGTCAGAAAAAACATGGATGCGGTCGAGTACCGGTATGAGGACGGCAAAAATATCCTGACGATATCGAAAAATCTGTAAGGCAGCAAGAGAGGACAGAAGAAAGATGAAAATTTATGCAGTAGATGATGAGACACTCTCCAGGGAGATGCTGGAGGATGCACTGAGAGAGGCATTGCCGGAGATATGCCCGGATTGCGGGATCGAGATATTTTCCAATCCGAAGGAATGTCTGGACCGATTGAGGGAGGAGCCGTGCGACGTATTATTTTCAGATATTCAGATGCCGGAGATGAACGGAGTGGATTTCGTAAAGGCATGCATGGAAGCGGTGCCGAAACTGAATGTGGTATTTACGACTGCTTATGACGAATATATGTCGGATGCGTTTGACATGTACGTAAGCGGATACGTGCTGAAACCGGTCTCACCGGAGAAAATCCTGAAAGCGATGCACCATCTGCGTTATCCGGTGGAGAATACGGCACCGAAATGCAGACTTCAGTGCTATGGTAATTTCGAAGCATTTGACAGAGAGGGCAAACCATTGCATTTTCATCGGAGCAAAAGCAAAGAGTGCCTGGCATATCTCGTACATAAAAAAGGCGCATCCTGCACGGTAAGGGAACTGTCGAGTATCCTGTTTGAGGACGAGCCCTACGATACGAAGCACCTCCGTTATCTCCAGAAACTGATTGGGGCGCTGGTGTCGGATATGAAGGAAAACGGTTTTGGGGATGTAGTTATTCGGGAACACAATATGCTGGCGCTGAATACCGAGCGTGTGGAATGTGATTTTTATGAAAATCCGGATCGTATGAAAGTACTCAGGGAGGGCGGTGAATATATGGCTCAGTATAGCTGGGCGGAGACAATGTAATACTCAGGAACATTCAAGGGAGGAACAAATACTATGGCTGAACGTGAACAGAATGGAACATATGGAACAAACGGAAAAACAGTAGCAGAACTTGCGGAGGGGCTGGTCAGGGAAGGAAAACATAAAGAAGCAGCAGCGCGGGTATCACAGGAACTGCAGAATCTCTCCCGTGATTTTTCACAGTCAAATTATATCGATGATACAGCACTTGCTTCCGGCCTGCAGCTGAGGGATGAACTGAAGCGACTGAGAGAAAAAGGAGATCCGACGCTGCTCTATGAACTCGAACAGCTTCCGGAATTTAAGGAAAACCAGAACGTTTATCAGGGACAGGCAAACCTGGCAGAGATGGCGCAGGTCGGCAGAGAAGCTTATCGGAATCTCGCTGATATCCAGGAGCAGGAAATGCAGAAAGAGCAGAAGGAGCAGCTGCTTCTCGATATCATGGTCGGAGAGGCTGCCAATGCCATGAAGATCCACAATGAACTGCAGGATGCGCTGCAGACACTCGAGAAGAAGCAGGACAGCCTGGAAGCTGCCGACGAGTTTCGTGATTTCTTTCAGGGGACAGACGGTCTTGATGCCCTTGCGCAGGAGACACAGGCAGAACTCAGTGAAAAGTTCAAAAATGAATTTACCAGCCAGCGGACATTCGTTGATATCTTCAACGAAGCCAGTGCAAAGGAAGAGACACGGCAGAAAGCAAGAAGCAGAGAACTCGAAAAAGAGAAAGTAAACGAGAATGAAGCACCGGTGCTGGCTTCCGAAGACAGAAGAAGAAAACTGACGCGGGAAGCAGGTATGAACCGTTGAGAATAATATCAGATGAGATGAAATAAATTGACATGATTTCGATGATCTGCTCCAATTCGGTAAAAACACAAGGAAAAAAGTAAGACGGAACGAGTGACAGAGCTCTGATGATGAGGAAAGGTGATAAAATATGCCAAGAAATAACGGTAATAACCAGAATGAACAAGAAAGCATTGTTGATCAGGCGATAAAGATAATAGACAGTAGAGGAGGAGAAGAAGATGCAATAGAGATGCTGGATAATCATTTGATTGATTTGATGGGAAGTCTTGATGCATCGCGTCCTAAAGCACAGTATAGGATTGGTCTGCAGGTGAAGCAGGTGCTGGATGAATTAAAATTAAAGGACGAAGGATTATATAAACGTGTATTGCGTCGTCCAAACTCCGCACGTGCAAAAGATTTTGCAGTACTTGCAGGAAAGATAGGACCAGGTCAAAGAGTTAATAGAAATACCTTTTCATCAGTAACACGGGAAAATTGGAAAGGAAATACAGACATTAATGATAATATGCATGGTGATAACGCAAGACATGCTATTTTCACGAGAAATGATAAGAATGAATATACAGACGTTGCTGCTGCTGAATTTGTGAATGCTCTGAGAAATCTGAATAATAAAGTGGAGGGGAAAAAGGAATTTGATGATGAGGTACTTGCAGTTGGTTTGAAGCTGAAACAGGAACTGGATACCCTTAATTATTATGATGAGGATTTATACAAGAATATAGCTGATAAATCAGAGTACAAAGAAGTATTTGAACGCAGCCAGATTCTGGCGAATCTGTCAGTACTTGTAGATCGTGCAAATTTTGCGAAAGAATGGTTTGCATCTAAGTATAAGAATAAGACGCAAACTTCGTCAGAATTGCAGAATGTTATGATTGGTGAGGCGGCGAAACGATATTTTGAAGATGAGGAAACGGATGTTTTAATAAAAGCTGCATTAAGTGACCTCAAGAAAATAAATGGTTCCGGAATTGTAGCAAATGTGTTACGCGATAGTATGGAAGGCAAAAGTGCAATAAAAAAATCACTGACTATTCCTGACAATGTCCTGATGGATAGAATTGCTGATCAAAAAAAATTGCGTGAGCTGTTTACCCAGGTTCGATTCGACATCACTTATGATAATGAAAAAGGGAAAGAAGACTGGAATTATGAAGAAGCGAAAAAAGTCACATTTGGTATAGTAGAAGATCAAAATGAGCCAGCGGACAATAAAGTTGAAAATAATAATATAGTCAATGAAAATGAGCCGGTGAACAATGATGGTGATATAATCAACGAGAATGTACAGGAGCATAACGAAGCTGGAAATAATAATATAGTCAAAGAAAATAACCTGAACAATTCAAATGAAAATGTCATAAATAATAATGAAGAAAATGTAATTAAACAGAATGAGAGTAATGACATTAATAATGAAAACTTGAAAGAAGACAAGATCATTAATGAGAACGAGAAGGAAAATGACCTAAACAATATAAATGTTGAAAATATAGAGAAAGAGCCTGCGGAAAAATCATCTGACAATAACATAAAAAACGACAATATAGAAAATGTTGTAAACAAAGAAGAGCCTGAAAAAAAGCAGTCTAAGGATATAAATACCGACTCAAGTAAAAAGAATGAAACAACAGACAATATCGTTAATGAGAATGAAGAGAAAAATGAGTCAAAGGAAAATGATCAATTAAATGAACTTGATGAGTCCGATGAATATAACATAAACAACGAAAATGACGTGACAGATGAAAAGGAAAAAGTTGATAGTTACCTTATATTCACTGATGAAGTCAGAAGAGAAATAAATGGTCTGGATCATGTAGATAATGAGGATAAGCTGTACGAGATGGACCAAATTAATGTCCTGGATGATCCACAGTCTTATAAGCAACCAGAATGGGATGAGGCAGGACTGCTAAAATTCCAGCAACTGATGAAAAGTGAAATTATAACAACAGCAGAATTAATGGGACAAATGCAGGGCAAAGAAGCAGAGAAAGAATATTTGCTTGATGCTTTCCTGAGTCTCAATCATGGAATGCAGTCTCATAAGGTAATGGATCAGGAGGCTTTGGAAATTGGATTAAAACTCGGAACAGAAATTAAGAAGTTCCGAAATGAGGCTGGGCAACTGTATACAGATCTGTGGAATGAGTACAAGGAGATTCTCGGACGAAGTCAATTGCTGGCAAATCTGGCAGAAATGATGAAGCGTGGAAATGATGCATATGATAAGCTGACTGCGGATCTGGATCGTCCGGAAAAAGCGGAAGAGAAGAAAACTGTCATTCAGGATTTCCTAATTGGATCGAATGCGAATTTCTATTATCAGCTCAGAGATTCGAAGGATTTTCAGGATATACGGAACATTTTGCAAAACTCACCGGACAGCACCAATGCGTTCGAACATTTTCGTAACAAAATAAAGCTGTCTAAAGGGGTGGATGATCTGCGGAAAACGCCTGCCGAAGTGCTGAAGATTCAGTATAATACAGTCGATAAAAGAGAGAGACAGTTTAACCGGTATGCTAATTCTTCTCTGGATGTAGGATGGGGCAGTTATGAGGCGTATCCATATGCGAAAGATATATTGAAAGACAGCATCGTGGATTGCGTCCTCCAGGTAAAGAAAACAGAAGGCGATGAGCTGGCAGCATATAACTTTGACTGGCAAATGAAAAAATTGAATAAGATGTTTGCTGAAGAGAAAACCATTACAGAAAAAGCACGTAAGATTGGAGAGAAGATAAGAGAAGAACTCAAGGATTTACGGGAAAAGGATCAGAACCTGTATGACATGGCGGTAAAAAATAAATATTTTGGTCCTACTATCAAACGTAGTCAGGCACTGGCAAATGTAGCCGAGCTGGCAGACAATGCAGAGAAAGCATACAAGGAGCTGGATAAGGATGATCTGGATCTTCCGAAAAATGCGGAAGAGAAGAAACGTATCCTGGAAGATATTATCCTTGGCGGAGCAGCGGATCAATTTTACATCTCTCACGAGGATCCTATTGATAAAGTGCAAGGGTTCGGGGATGCGACTGATAGTAAGTCGGTCTCAGATATGCTTCGCAAAAATGTTTTAAAAGATTCCAAACAGCTGGATGATTATATGGAGCTTACTGCTGCAGAGTTGAAAGATAAACTGAAAAAACCTATTGAGAGAAATATAATATATGGTTCTATTATGAAACCAAAAGTCAATAAATGGCGTGAGCAGGGGGGTCCAAACGTGGAACGCCGAAAATCGTTTGTCCTTGAAAAACCGGATGTAATACAGTCTGCGAAAGATGACTCATATGTGGCAGCCAAAAGAAGAGAAATGGAAGAAGAAAGAAAAGCAAGAGACACAAAGCGGATTTTTGATAGAGCGCGCAACAGTATTCTGGATATAAAACGTGAGCTTGAAGCAGAGGCTGATGCAGATGCCAAAAAATGGAGTGAATTCGAAGATTATCAGGCTAAGAAGCGTGAGCAGGAAAGAAAGATGAGAAACGACCTGAGACAAAAGAAAGAGAATGCCGGGTCGGAGAAGAAAGAAGTCAAGGAAAACCAGAAAAATAAGCAGCTGAAAACAAAAACAAACCAGAATAAGAAAGAGAACCAGAAAAACAGGCAGCAAAAAACAGAGAATAAGAAAATCCAGAACAAAACAAAGCAGAAAACGAAAACAAAAAACGAACAGAAGAAAACGGCGGTGCTGAAGTAAGATGGAGATGACACAAAGTTTTCACATATCGCTGGAAATATGGGGCGGTATCTTCTGTGCGATTGCTGCATATACGATGTGGTTGGGCAGAAGTGACCGCAAAGATAAAATTGTTGTATGGATGGAACTTACTACGACAGCACTGCTTTGTATGGATGGACTTGCCTGGGCGATGCGCGGAGCTTCCGGCGTGGGCGGTTATGCGGCGGTCAGGGTTTCGAATTTTGCCGTATTTGCGCTGACTTATATCCTGGCGATCGAATATACGACTTATGTGGTCGAACTTCTGAGAGATAAAACCGGTTTCCCGATCTATACGTGGCTGTGGGCGGGATATATGCTGAACCTGCTTGGCATAGCCCTTGTGGTCAGCAACCTGTATACAGGACTGTTTTATTATTTTGATGAGCAGAATTTTTATCACCGGTCGGAAATGTACTATCTGCTGATGGTGGTTGGATTTATGGGGATCGTGATGAACCTCATGCTACTGATCTTTAATTACCGCAGATTTGAAAAAACAGTGTTCTGGGCATTAATGTCGTACCTCGTACTCCCGATTCTGGCGGGGGTATTCCAGACACTCCATTACGGAGTTGCTGTGCTGAATATGGCGATCGCGGTATCCATGCTTCTGATCTTCCTGGTATGGCAGGTTGAACGGAACCGTCAGCAGATGCTAATGCGCAACCGTCTGCTGCGCCAGGAAAAGAAGATGACCCAGATGCAGCAGGATATCATGCTTTCCCAGATCCAGCCGCATTTTCTCTATAATTCGCTGTCTGCGATCGCGATGCTCTGTGAGAAAGAGCCGAAACAGGCAAAGAAGGCGACGATCGCTTTTGCCGATTATCTGCGTGGCAATATGGATGCGCTCAGCGAGAAAGAACCGATCCCTTTCGAGCGGGAACTCACACATATTGAAAATTATCTCCGTCTGGAGCAGATCAGGTTCGGGGAAGAGCTGGAAGTGATCTATGATATCGAGACAGTGGATTTCAAAGTACCGGTGCTTTCGGTGCAGCCACTGGTGGAAAATGCCGTAAAGCACGGGATTAAGCGGAAAGGTACCGTCGTGATCCACACGCAGGAGAATCCGGAGGACTTTGAAATCCAGGTGATCGATGACGGCGTAGGATTTGATCCGGACCGGATCGAAGAAGTCCGGACAGATACGAAGCGGAGCCATGTGGGCATCACAAATGCGCGAAACAGGCTCATGGAATTATGTCATGGAACACTCGAGTATATCAGTAAGCCGCAGGAGGGAACGACGGTAATCTTGCGTATTCCGAAAAAACCGGAAAATGCCCTGAAACGTCCTGCGGAAGAAAAAATACAGTGAAAAAGAAAAAAAGTGGAAAAAATGAAAAAAAGTTGCTGGAAACGGAAAATTTGTCTCACTTTTGTCTACATTCATGTGTTATACTTACGCTATCAAAGAAAACAAAAAACATTTAAGGTAAATGGAGGATAACAAAATGAAAATGTTCGAGAAAATGAAAAGTGTAAAAGAGAAAGTACAGCAAAAAGCAGATATGATCTGTATTGGAGTAGGAACAGTTGCAGCTATGGGACTTGGACCGGTGACCGCGCATGCGGCAGATACAGCAGCAAGCTCAGCAGAACTTGATGTTTCTGATGCGACAAATACGATCACAACCATGATCGGAAGCCTGCTCTCACCGTTACTTGGAATCGTTGGAGCTGTCGGCACACTCTACTGCGTACTGCTTGGCGTTAAATTCGCAAAAGCTGAAGAGCCGCAGGAACGTGAGAAAGCAAAAACCCATCTGAAAAATGCGATCATCGGTTTTGTTCTGATCTTCGTTCTGATCGTAGCATTAAAACTGATGATGCCACAGTTCGAGAAATGGGTAAACGGTAACACAAACCTGAATATTACTACAAAGTAATGCGATATAGAAAAGGATAGAGCCTATGAGAAGAAAAATAAGACAAATTGCCTGCGTGGTGTTGATGATGAGTCTGATGTTGGCAACTATCCGTTATGGAGTCACACCGGTTCAGGCAGCCGGTGTTTCTTCGGGTACGGAGTACTACACATGGCACCGGGCGTATACGCCGGATGACCTGAAAAAATATACGGATGCGACCGGAAAGACAACGGATTATAAAGGAAAATGGGTGCCGATCATTATCGTGGCATGCTATGGTGACTCAGCAAATCCGACTATGTATTACTGGAACCGGGAATGCAGGACAGGAGATTACCGGAACAAGACGGAATCTATCCCTTACATGACAAAGCTGGATGGTACAACGTCAACCGGTATTTACCTGCAGAATGCGATCAGCAGTGGTAGCGAGGACAGTTTTGTTACCAGAGGCGACATGGGTGCAATGCATATGTATTATCATGGTGAACAGTCTTCAGCCCGCAAATGCAACGGAAAAGATGTGTCGATCGTCTCAGAAGCGTGGTCGTTGACGTCTTCGGATGTTGAGGACTTTTCCTCTGATAAACCGGGTAAGCTCTGGGGATTTAAAAATACTTCAAGAGAGATTTCAATGGATCTGAGTAATGTCCAGGCATGGTACGATGCAGACAAACTTCCGCTTACAAGAAGTATAGATCAGGATGAATTTGACTTTGAGCAGGCATGGACATTTTACCAGGACAACACAGCCGGTCAGTTCCTGATCGCCAATCTCTTTGCATGGCCGACATGTGATGACCTGAACCAGGGAAATACCGCACGTGTAATGACGATTGGTGGAGGATACGCCTGGTTTTATCATTGGTCGCCCTGGGGATATTTCTATGAGCCGGATCCGGATCACCGCGAGGTTCTGATGACACCATACATTGTTGAAAACAATGCAAGAATCGTGCAGGATGCGTCACAGGGAAAACTGATATCCGGGGATGCGGCAAGACGTGCGACCCTGGAAGGTTATAATAAGCTGTATTCGAATTCCAACACGCGTGCAAGTTTCCGCATCTATGTGGGAGAGCAGACAGAGGCTGAGCAGGTGCTGAAATCAGCTACCGTGACTGACGGATCAACGCTTGAGGTCGGTTATGGTAACGTCTTGAAGAGTGGAAGTACCATTGAGGTTCAGGAAGGCGGCACGCTGATCATCCCGGAGAACGGTCTGTTTTATCTGAATGGTACCATCTATATCAACGGCGGAACAGTGATTGTCGGGCAAAACGCCTGCATCACCAGTGAAGAATCCACGGATGTGCGACAAACAGACAAGGATGTAGGACTCGGGTATGATGGCAGGATCGAGGCGTTTAACGGTGGGAAACTTCTGATCCAGGGAGGTGCGAAAGTATATCTGAACCATGGGCTGAAGCTCGATGACAGCACCTGTACAACCAGCGGGATTCTGGTTCTGAATCAGCTGCTTAGTATGAATAACGCACAGATGAACGTCGAACTGAAAGGATATCTGGCGCTTGGATTTTCTTATGGAAGACTGACACAGTTTTTTAAACTTGAGAAAAATCATGCAAGCGCAAATCTCAGCGCAAATGGAAGTGTAAATACGTATCGTCCGAGCCTGATGCAGATGAATGTAACAGACAGCAAAGTGATTCTGTACGGAATGAATACCTATGACAGGATAGAGATGAGTTCTCTCTCATACAAGTTCCTGCAGCAGTATATGAATACGCAGCTGGATGCGTTTACAGACAGTTGTGTCTTATTTAACAATAACAATTACAATTACAACTTTGCAACAGAGACGACTGGATGGCAGCTTGCGGTGGGCGCAGACGGTAGCGGAGGATCTTCGAAGACCGTGGGAATCCGTACCGATTATAATGATCAGAAAACTTATACGACACTGAGTGTAAACGAAAATTTACTGAAACAGGGTTACATGAAATTGCAACAGAAATAAAAGTGGGCGGGAGATGACAATATGTTTAAAATGCTAAAAGAGGAATGGGAAAGACTGGACAAAAAGCTTCTGGTATTTTACGTGATCTTCTGGATCGTGGGTCTCGTAGTCCTCGGATATGTGGTGCGTCTTCTGATCGGAAATTTCGGTAATCTGTTTGATGGAGGACCGTTTGACTGGCATCTGCATCTGTTTCTGGAACCTCAGACCTACGGGGTCGGAGCTGTGACGGAGGTTCTCCTCTGGGCAATCTTCTGGGCGGGAACGACCCGTTCGGGAGACAGTTCGAGGGCAGCACGGTTCTTTGGAAGAGGAAGAGGATATTCTGTCAAGGATTCACCGCTGGAGAACAGCCGTTTCCTGACGGATGCCGAGCGGGATAAATATTTCCCGTCTTTTACCTACGACACGATCGATAAAGTAAAAAAAGACGGCGTGCCTGTGCGTGCCATCCTTGATAAAAAAGGAAAGTTGCACTGCAACTTTATGAGCGGTACACATTCGCTCGTTATCGGTGCTACCGGTTCCGGTAAAACGACCACGTTTATCAATCCGATGATCCAGCTTCTGGCGGCTACAAATTGTGGCAGCAGCATGATCATGACAGACCCGAAGGGTGAGCTTTTTGATCTCCATTCTTCTTTCCTGAAAGAACGTGGATATGATGTACAGCTTCTTGACCTGCGTGATACGTATCAGTCAAGCCGGTGGAATCCGCTGGGTTCGATCTGGGATATGTATCAGGAATATCTCGAAGCTGGAAAAGGAATCAAAGCACACAGGGACAGCATGGATGATTATCCGGATCTCAAGCAGCCGGACGGACCGGCAGAGGAAGGAGCGCTCTGGTGTGAATGGCGCGGCAAAGCCTATGCTGATATCACGCATTGCCAGGATGATGTGTCCGTGGCAAAGCAGCGTATCTACGACGAGATGTACGAGGATCTGAATGACCTGATCTCCGTAATCTGTCCGATCGAGAATGAGAAAGATCCTGTCTGGGAGAAGGGTGCCCGTTCCATTATCATGGCGACATGTCTCGCCATGCTGGAGGACAGTGAGGATCCTTCCCTGAATATGACAAAGGATAAATTTAATTTCTTCAACCTGAATAAAGCGATCAGTAACAGTGAAGATGAATTCGCTGCGCTGAAAGAATATTTCGAGGGACGAAGTCCTCTCTCCCAGGCGGTAACGCTTTCGAGACAGGTACTTTCCGCGGCTGATGCGACACTTTCGAGTTATATGTCTATCGCGTTTGACAAAATGAATATGTTCAATGACCGTGGACTCTGCGGTCTGACATCAGCGACAGATATCCATGCGGAACAGTTCGCGGAACGCCCGACTGCTTTATTTATGAAGATTCCGGATGAAAAAGATACAAGACACGGTCTGGCTGCCGTCTTTGTCCTCTGTATGTACAAGGCACTGATCAAGGTAGCGAGTGCAAGGGAAGACCTCTCACTTCCGCGAAATGTATATTTCATCCTCGATGAGTTTGGTAATATGCCAAAGATCGAAAAATTTGACAAGATGATCACAGTAGGACGTTCCCGTAAGATCTGGTTCAACATGGTCGTACAGAGTTACAGTCAGCTGAACAATGTATACGGTGAGAAAGTGGCGGATATCGTAAAATCCAACTGTGGTATGAAAATGTTTATTGGTTCCAATGACATCGGAACCTGTAAGGAGTTCAGTGAGCTCTGCGGAAATATGACAGTCCGTACAAACAGTACGAGCGCGCAGGTTGGCTCAAAAGCCGGCGATATGAACGTCTCAACCCAGACGCAGGTTCGCCCGCTGATCTATCCTTCTGAACTGCAGAAACTAAACAATAAAGAATCTACCGGTAATGCCATTATCGTAAGTTTCGGTAATTATCCGCTCAAGACACAGTATACGCCAAGTTACCGTTGTAAACTTTACAAGATGGGACGTATGGATATGGAAGAGTTCCGGAGCCATATGTTCCGTGCGGATGAAGTATACTATGATCTGGGCAAACGGAATGCCAAAGTTCTGGGAGAAGCATAGTGAAAAAAAGAAACATAAACCTACAGAGAAAAAAACTGCATAGAAGAATTTGCGCAGGTGTCACTGTGCTGGCCGCAGCCCTGGTCATAGGAGTGCAGACTCCGGTTCTGGCAACGGAATATTCCGTTGAGATCACTCCGGAAATGCAAATGAATGGAATCAATGAAGCGGATACCGGCGATGGCACGACAGCAGAAAATTCAAATCGCGTGATGATTACAGACAGTATCCTTTATGACAAACAGCAGGAAAATTACATGTATGGTGTCAGCGGCAGTTATATTTACGCAAATGTGCTGGATGGCATGATAACCCAGAATGGTGTGAAGATCACATCGGATTCGGGAGTCGATTTTTCGGTTTACAAAGACGGGGATGTCATCAAACTGCCGGAAAACCAGACAGTGACAGATGCCGGAAGCTACTCGGTCATGTCGACGCAGTCAGGCAACGAGACGGAAGTATTTTCCTTTATCATCATCGGAAGTGCGATGCGCGAACCGCAATACTACGATCTGCCGTCTGCCTGCGTGCTGACACTGGCCAGCCGTGACGGAGAAGAGCTGACGAGTGCAGGCGGAAGTCTTGACTTATCAGAGGAGGGGGATTATCATATTGAATATCTGTGTGCGCGGAATAATGTAGCGTATACACTGGATTTTGATGTGGATCATACAGCACCGACTCTGGAATTTGAAGGGCTGGAAGATAATAAAGCCCGCGGAAAAGTGACGATCCTTGATTATGAAAAGGGCGCAAAGTTAACAATTATTAAGGACGGAAGCGAGATTTCCTCCCGCACGGAGCTGACACAGCCTGGCTCTTATACAGTGCGGATCGCAGATGATGCCGGAAATGCTTCTGTATATTCCTTTTATATCCTGTTCTACCTGAATGCAGGAGGAATCACATTTGGTATACTGGCTGTGGCAGTCATTGTGGCGCTTGTTGTGTATTTATATATTGCCCGTAAGCGGATGCGGGTACGGTAAGGTGGTGAGAAAAAGATGTTTGACGGTATATTGCATTTCTGGTGGAATCTGTTATATGGATTGACCAAGATGCTTGCATGGTTACTCGGACTTTTGTATGATCTGTTCGAAAAAGCCGTGGGCCTGGACACGGTTGTGTACAATAAAAAAGATGTTACGCTTCTGAATCTGATATTTACAAATTCAGTTGTCAACCGTGCTTACTGGTCGATGGCGATCATTGGTATCGGTCTTTGCTTTTTCTTCACGATCATTGGCGTGATCCGTAAAGGCTTTGACAGCTCGGAAGAGATGAAAGGCTCACTTGGACAGATGCTGACACGCAGTTTGAAAAGTATCATCATCATCTGTTCCATGAGCCTGATCATGGCACTGGCGCTGAATTTTACATCAGCACTGATGCGGGGCGTTCAGATTGCCTTCTTCTCAAATACGCAGGAGGCGACCGAGAGCGATCCGAAGACATTTACAAAAGAAGAATACGCCACCATGGCGCGAATTATGAACACGATCGGCAACTATTCCCTGAATCCGTCTTATGACAGCCGTTACAATATAAACAGCTGCTATAATGCGATCAGGTCTGACCTTGCGAAACTGAAGGCTGCCGGAACATTTGGTGTACAGTATGAGACACCGGATGTTACTTACCAGAAAGAGCACTACTGGCAGGAAGCATTGCAAAAGATCGTGGTTGCGGCACCAGCGCTTGATCAGGATATCACGCTGGATATCTATAATGAGACGCTGACAACAGCAATGAAAAGTGTCATGAATGAGTTGCGTACAGATAAGCAGTTCCTTCCATTGGAAAACTATATTGCTTCTGTCAAAGTGACAGACAGTACGCAGATTGAACTGGACAGGGTTATCCTGCTGGTTGGTACGCTCGATGCGTCTTATGACAGTGAATACAATGGTGCAAATGCATCGATAAAAGATGTTCTGAGAGCACCTTTCTATTATAATAATGCCGGTCATGACCTGTATGACCGGGATGATATGTGGAATTCGTTTGATATGTCGGAATATCATTACGTATTTACAATATTTTTGATCGCTGTCATGTTGTTCAATATGATCGGGATTACAATGACCACGATCGCGAGAGTGTTTAATATGGCAGTACTTTATGTAGTATCACCACCGATCATCGCGATCTCACCGATGGACAACGGAGCGAAGTTTAAGCAGTGGAGGACATCCTTTGTCATTCAGTGTTTTAACGTATTTGGTACACTGGTGGCAATCGATCTGGTCGTTACTTTTATACCGATCATCATGAGTAATGACCTGGTGGTCTTCCAGAATCCGCTTGGAAATTATATGGCAAAACTCGTTCTGATCTGGGGCGGACTGTCCGCAGCGAAGAAAGCAGCAAACCTTGTCAATGGTATCCTCGGCGAGAACGCAGGTATGACATCAGCGGAATCACTCAGAATGGACGAGGCAGCAGCACCAATAAGCGCGGCTCTTGGCGGAGCCATGAGCTGGGCATCAGGCGCAAAACTTGTCGGAATGACCTATGGAAACTTCAAGTCCCGTGTCCAGGAACATCTGCCATTTAATGGACGGAAGAAAGATAAAGGCGATAAAGACAAAGGTGGTAAAGGCGGTTCCAGCGGTGGTTCCGGCGGCGGTTCCGGCGGTGGAGCAGGTGGCTCTGATAAAGCAGGAGGCGGTGACGACGAAGATGAATCACTGGATAACAATCTTCAAAACCTGAATGACCAGGATGGAGAGAAAGACAGTAAACAAAAAGCCAATGAATCTTCTGTGAAACTGCCTTCCAGAATAAAGGAAAAGAGACGTAACAGCTTTTCCGGATTCGACCGTATGAATCCTTCCGGAGGAACCGGAGGAACCGGTACGCAGAACCTGAATGGAACGAAAAAACAAAAGGATCAGACAGGAACTACTGAAACAAAAAATAAAACTTCAAATAGTACCCAAGAAATAAAGAATGAAGTGCCGCCTGCAAAATATACTTCCAGTAATTCTGTACCGGATAAGGATAAAGGGTAGTTTTGCAATGGTCGGAAGACCGTAAAAGAACTCATAAAGAAGGAATTCTGTTATGAAAAGATTTGCAGTCAGGAATGAGGATTGCATGAAAAGGCAGTCGTGTAAGTAACCATATAAACCAGAAGATATAAAGAGGATGCAAACATGCGTTTAATACCAGGAAAAACAAAAGTAAAAATTGAATTTTTCAAGGGGATTTCGTTATGGGATCTTGTCATTGCGGCAGCAGGCGCAGCTATGATGGTTGCTGTACTTCTTTCAAGTATTCCACATCGTTTTTACGTCATCCTTGCGATTCTGTTTGTGTTTGCCGCATTGCTGGTACGGCTGGATGCAAGCCCGAATTATGTCTTGCTGATACATATTTTGCGACATTATGCTTATAAGCGGCATTTTGAGAAGGTGCTTGATGATGATGTGCTTCATGTGATGAGCGGTGAGAAATCCCGGAATGAAGTCCTTGATGAGATCATTGGAACGGAAGACAGGAACCGGGAGGCTGCCGAGCAGGAAACACTCACGGCCGAGCAGCGAAAGCAGCAGCGTAAGGCGGAAGCGGCTCTATATAAAGAGGAAAGCCGCAAGCTGAAAGATAAACGTGTTTCTGAAGAAGAGAAGAACGAGATCTGGAAAGCCCGCGCCGCACGCAGTGCCGCAAAGAAAAAAGAAAATGCAAAGCACAAAGCTGAGAACAGGAATAATCATCCGATGGAAGATATCATTCCTTATACCGGCATCAGTGAGAACCGTATCAACTACGGTGGAAAGTATTACGGAGCGGTGCTGGAGATTCCACCGGTAGAATTCCGTTTTTTCTCTAAGCACAGGCGCAATATGTCCATTGAGGGCGGTGTCGGAAAAGTACTTCGAAGCATTAACCCGGATTATTCGGCAAATATCGTAAAGATTGAGCGGCCGATCAATTATGATGAGTATCTGGACCGCGAATATCAGAAACTGGAAGATCTGCGGCGTTCTTTTGAGAGCGGACTGCTCAATGAGGAAGAGCTGCAGGCGCGTGTGGAGGTGCTTTACGACCGGCTGAATGATCTGGAGGATCTGTGTTACAAGGATCCGGTCATTGCACCGTATTATTATCTGGTGCTTTATGAAAGCGACAAGAGACAGCTGGAAAATGAGATCCGCGATGCGCTGGCTTCTCTCAGTTATGGTGAGATCAACGCAAAGCGTCTCAATGACAAAGAACTGGCTGTATTTTTGAAATATACGAATGAAATTGATTTTGATGAACGGGAGATCGAGAAGATCCGACCGGAAGATTATGCGATTTACGCTATGCCAAAGTCGGTTGAGATCCGTCCGCGGACAGTGCTGGTAAATAATATCCAGACGTTCCACATGCGGATCACCGCATATCCGACCATGGTGGATGATGCGTGGCTCGCAACTGTCATGTCCATGCCTTCCACGAAAGTGGTAGTGAAATGTAAACCGATGGAACGTGACAAGGCGGTACGCTCCATTGACCGTTCACTTGGAGAGTTGCGCGGACAGCTGCTGACAACGGGTGTTGACTCTAAAGCAATGGAATTGCAGGAGCATATCTCATCCTTGAGTGAATTGCTCGCGACACTGCAGCAGGAAAATGAGAACCTGCTTCAGGTAAATGTTTATATTACCGCATATGACCTGATCGGAACAAGGAACAATCCAAAGATCCAGCAGCCGCCGATCTCGCATCGTTCCACATTTGGAAATATGAAAAAGACGATCCGCAGACTGTATCACGAGCATGGTTTCCGTCTGTCGGGTATGGATTTTGACCAGGCAGATGCATTTATCGGTTCCCAGATCAGTGGATGGGATCCACTTCTGAAGGAAGGACGCGGAATTCCGAGCAACTCCGTTGCGGCAGCTTATCCGTGGGTATTCGCGAATGTGTCTGACGTGGGAGGATTCAAGCTGGGAAGCAGCGACGGAGTACCTGTATTTTTGAATTTCTTCCGGAGAGATACAGAACGAGTCAATTCCAATATGGTAATTGTCGGAAAATCCGGTTCCGGTAAATCTTTTGCGACAAAAGATATTCTGACAAACCTTGCAGCGGAAGATGCCAAGATATTTATCCTTGATCCTGAGAACGAATATGCGGAACTGGCAAAAAACCTGCATGGTAAGTTTATCAATGTCGGAAATGCGCAGCAGGGAAGGATCAATCCGTTCCACATTATAACTGCGGTGGATGATGATGAATCAGACGGCGCGGCAGTGACGGGTAGTTATGCGACACATTTGCAATTCCTGGAGGAGTTTTTCCGACAGATCCTGCCGGATTGTGACAAAGATGCCCTTGAGTATCTGAACAACCTGGTTGATCGTATGTATACAAATTTCGGTATCACAGCGGAGACTGATCTGTCTGTGCTTACCCCGGAAGATTATCCGATTTTTGACGACCTTTATGATGTCGTACTTGCGGAATTCCAGCAGACACAAAATGATTACATACGCACAATTCTTCGTTCACTGATGAATTATATCGCCAAGTTTTCCACGGGCGGACGAAATGCAAACATCTGGAACGGACCGTCTACGATCACAACGGATGAAAACTTTACCGTATTTAACTTCCAGAGCCTGCTGGCGAACAGAAATGGAACAATCGCAAATGCGCAAATGCTTCTCGTATTGAAATATGTAGATAATGAGATCATCAAAAACCGTGATTATAACATGCGATACAACCTGAACCGGAAGATCGTCGTGGCCATCGATGAGGCGCATGTCTTTATCGACACAAAATTCCCGGTTGCGCTGGATTTCATGTTCCAGCTTGCAAAACGTATCCGGAAATATAATGGTATGCAGATCGTTATCACGCAGAATATCAAGGATTTTGTCGGAAGCGAAGAGATTGCCAGAAAATCAACAGCGATCATCAATGCATGCCAGTACAGCCTGATCTTCGCCCTTGCGCCAAATGATATGCAGGATCTGTGTACCCTGTATGAAAAAGCGGGCGGTATCAATGAAATGGAGCAGGAGCAGATCATGATGGCTCCCCGTGGCCAGGCATTTACAATGCTCGGACCGAGCAGCCGTTCCATGTTCCGTGTGGATGTGCCGGAACCGGTCATCCGGATGTTCAGTGAAGATAATTACCAGTCGAAATATTTCCTCGGAGAAGAAGGAACCAGAAACTGGGAGACATTCATTGGAGACAGCCGTGAACGCTGGGAAGAGAACCGTCCGGTCCGCATGGATCATACTTCGGATTCTGTCCGCGTCACAAAGAAAGTGACATTTACGGAACTGACTCCGGAGGAAGCAATCGAACAGAATATAGGCAAAAATGTCGAGCAGATGATGAACAACGTAAGTTTTTCCGAACTGCCACAGGATACAGACAATGCAGTTGTGGATAACACAGAGCATACAGGAGTAACATTCTCTGAGATCGAGGAAAAAACGTCCACTGTAACGTTCACAGAAGAGAAAGAGGCTGTGCCGGAAGAGCCGGTGGCGGATACATCATCTGGCAGAGAAGAGCCGACAGAACTCGAAAAACTACTGGCTCAGACGCTTGGTCAGTTTTCGCATGACGCAATTGCGGAGCAAATTAAAAAAGCGGTACGCGAGGAAGTACAGCGCGAACTTGCAAATATATCTGTTCCGGAGACAGCCGCTTCCGGAGAGCATTTCAATCAGCTGGAAGATGATCTGTTTAATTTCGAGAAAGAAGACGACTGGTCTGACAGCAGAGAGGAGTTCGAGGAGCCGCATAACGTTGAAGACAAAGATCCTGACTGGCTTGAAGACTTCGAGGAAGATGAATACTTTGATAAAACTGAGCCAGAAAAGGATGAAGACTTTAACAAGGCTAAGTCAGAAGAGGATAGCATCTTTGATGAGGACTTTGACGAGGATGAATCGGATGAAGATGTCGACTTTAACGAAAATGAATCGGAAGAGGATAGCGACTTTGACGAGGATGAACTGGAAGAGGATGACGATTTTGACGAGGATGAACCAGAAGAGGATGACGATTTTGACGAGGATGAACCGGAAGAGGATAACGATTTTGACGAGGATGAACCGGAAGAGGATGACAACTTTGACGAGGATGAACCGGAAGAAGATGGCGATTTTGACGAAAATGAAAACTTTGATGAGGATGAAGAAAGCGTCATGGATATCTTCTCCGTCCTGATGAAACAGGCTGGCTCAATGGAAAGCACGAATCCGATAGAGATGATGGAAGTTTACAATGAAAAAGTAATAGATATTTCTCTGGAGGAACTGGCTTCTTATATTGTGGCAAATCGTTAAGATACAGGAGGAAACCGAAATGGAAATTAAATTGATCAATCAGGGAGAAAGCGGGGAACTGTTGCTGATCGGGCGACTGGATTCAACAACGGTTGGCGACGTTGAGAGCATATTCAAGCAGATGAGTGAGCGTTTTACGGAGCTGACATTGAATATGGAACAGCTGGATTATATTTCATCTGCGGGTCTCAGGGTTCTGAAACGCCTGCATGTAGCAATGAACAAAAAGGGCGGAAAGCTCGAACTGATCAAAGTAAAACCAATGGTCATGGAAGTATTTGAAATGACAGGTTTTTCCGGTTTGCTTCGTATCGTCTGACAGGTAGTGATCCTGAATTCATTTTTCAGCGATCACGGCTTACAGATGTATTGAGACATTGATATTTGGAAAAAACAGAAAAAGTAAATGTCTGTTTATCAACGTATCAGTACAATAGATTCCCAGAGGTACGTATAGGAAAGAAAGGGACAGAGAATGGGCAAAAAGAAAGTGATGCACAGGATGATCGCCTGCCTGCTTGCGATCGTTATGATCCTGGGTGCAGTTCCATATACAGCACAGGCAAAAAAAAGTGCAGTATCCAAGAAGCTGTATGCGCTCGAGATCACGACAGGAGCTGTCGGTGCAGACATAAGTTCGATTCAGTCGATCGTGATCAATTACAAGAGTGATGGTAAGCATCGGTCTTATACTGAAAATTTGAATGAAAGTACAGAGCATGTGGTAGACGGTAAGACTGAAGTGCAGACCAGCACCTACGCTTCAATGGATTTTGCAATGAACATACATGATGCAGGTAAGGGTGATGAGGGTGACAGAGTTACTGGGGCTGAAAAATGGATGCAGGAAAATGGAAAAAGATTTATCCCATATGAGACACAGACGTTTTTTTTCAGACCATATGATGAAATTGATTCTGTAGAATCCATACAGATCATAACTGCAGGATCAGGAAGCTGGGAAGTGCAGGGAATGCGCCTGGTTGATGTTGACATGGGAGACCAACTGACAAGCGTGGATTTGACAAGGCTTTCCAAAGGATCTCCAATCTATACAATAAGTTACAGTGGAACCCGTCTGACGGAAATGTCCGGCACACTGAGCATGCAATGGGGCAAGAGCAGCCTCTATACTGTAAAGGCAAAGGCAAGCAAAACGGACTGCTATCTTCAGAATGGAAAGGATGCTTACCAGAGTTATGATTCAGAAAACGATGATTACTGGCTGCAGATAAAGATTGCGGATGAATATATGGCGGGTCTGGAGTCAATGGATCTGGCTGGTCAGTCAGCATGTGCAGCAGATCTTCTGTCGGCAACATTTTATTATAAAGATATTTACGGAGATACGAGGGTCGCGCAGATTCCGGTTCTCTCCAGTCTTCTGGCAGAAGCCGGAAGTCTGGCCGGAAGTATCAAAGCGTTGGCACAGCAGGGAAATACACTAATGGTTTCATGCAAACTGCCAGGATTTTCGGAACTGATCACGGATGCCAAAAATGCAAATAATGGCATTAAAATCTCCTGGTCATATCCGATGACTGCGAGTGAATGTTATCTGAATGCAGATACAGATGCATCCAAATTGTCTGATGACGATATCACAAAGACAATCGTGACCAGGGCAAATGACATGAAAGATCAGCTGTCACTGACGGACATAGCAATGTATAAAGCGTCTGATGTAAATGTCACACCAAAGGCTTCCGGTGCAGAACTGAGTTTCGATGTATCTGCGACAGATAGTGGAAGTGCGGTGCCGGAGTATTATTACAGTTATAAGAGTTCATCCGGAAGACCAATCGAGTATGGTGAATCGCAGACATTTACCATGCAGGATAACCGGACAGAGAAAAAAGTAATCGACATGGATCGCACACAGGATGTGTCAAATCTCTATCTGGTAGAAATAGATACCGCAAATGTGGCCAACGCGGCAAGCAGCGGTGATCTGTCTGTAAGCTTTACATATACTACATATGGAGCAGTTGTGAATGAGAACGGTGTGGAGCAGACCGGAGGCACAACGACTTCCTCCGTATACAGTGTGAAGGATAAAGTAAAAGAATATTATGGTTACTGGCCGGCGGTTGTCAAAAGTTCAGCCGATTCGCCGGAGACAGAAGATTATCCATATCAGCTTGGAATGCAGGCAAATGGCAAGCTGCTGTTTCTTGTAAATATTGCAAATGTGGATACGTTCCAGAGTGTGACGCTTACTCTGAATGATGGAAAAGAGTGGCAGGTTTCAAATATAAAGATTTCATCCGTGACAGGATTGAAACACAGATCGATCACACTGGGAAATACCTCGGTTTCGGTGGCTGATGGCAGTACGATCGCAGTGAACCATACCATTGCAAGGGAAGCAACCAGCGTGGAACTTGCCTCAAGTTCACAGCAGGTTCTGTTCCGTGCAGGAGAGACAAAAACGATCACCTTTGGAAGTTCTTCCAGTACAATAGATGGTTCTGATGCGCCGGAGGCACTAGATCCAAACGTAGAAGAGATGACCTATGAGGAAGCGTGCAAGAGCAGGGGTTACAACCTTTCCCGTGTCAGCTATGATGTGGATGTGACTGTTGCAGGAGCATCGGGATCAGATGCCACGAATGGCGACAGTGGTTCCAAAAATCTGTTCTATTTCCGCCTGAATTTTGAAAATGGAAGCAGTGCTTACGTCCTTGCGAACCAGCAGCTTTCCAGTGACGGATTCCGTGCAGGACAGACGGAGCGCTTCAGTATTGCGATGAACCAGAGTTACGGAGAACTTGTTTCCGTGGATATTATTCCGGACGATAGTTCGAGCAACAGTGATATCTATGATAAATTGAATATTTCTTCCATCCGCGTAACCCGCAATAACAACAGTGCGGTGAGCAGAGCATGGGAAGTAACGAGTCCGGGCTGGATCGGAGTTGATTACAAGGAAGAGGGCTCTACACAGAATACAGGACGTTATGAAGGTGAGATCACAAGAAATTACCGTGTGGATAAAGCATCCTACAGTGTAAAACTTCTGTTTGCAATCGCAACCGATGCATATGATGAAGGAGACCAGCAATTCAGTGGAACAATCCAGGCAACGCTGCGTTATACCGATTCTTCAAGTCAGAGCCATGAAATGACATTTGACCTGATTGAACGTATTTATAATTACATCAATATAAGTCCGACGAGGGGAAGCTCAGAGCAGTCGCTTTGTACAGCAGACACGTCCTGTATGTTCCGGGGAGGTACTACGGATCGTTTCTACATCGACCTGCCGGATGTACAGTCTGTGGAGAGCATGAAGTTGAGTATCCGGGATGAGAACGGAACTACATGGAAGATCAAGAGTGTGGGTGTATCGCAGGTACGATCCAGCAAAACGCTCTACCTGGATGAAAAAAACGAATATGTATACAGTGGGGAAACGGATCCGCTGACACAGGTGGAATCAAAAACAGATCCTGCTTACAAAATAACAACAGCAAAAGGTTCGCAGACAGACATAAATATGAATTTCGAGCCAACTACTATAAAAATCACGACCGATGCGTCAGGAAATGCTGATTCGACGATCACAAGGAGACCTTCCGGCACAGATGATACGCTGAATATTTTTGTAAAGTCAAAACAGACAGGAACTCAGCAGCTGAGCAACTATGATGTAAAAACAAGCTTTTCCTACGTGAATGCCTACGGTAAATATTTCAACAATGCAACGAATTATATGCAGGTGGGCAATGAATACTACTATACGCTGGGGCTGTCAACACCAAACTTTACGCAGCTGAAACAGATGAAAGTCAGTGCAACGGCAAAATCGGGTACAGCTGCATTGTATGGAGATGGAATTATTCTCCAGCATATCCGTGGTGGAACACTTCTTGGTACTTATAGGGTAGATAATGAGAATAAAAACCTGACAGTGCCGGAATACAGTGAGCAGATTACGGAAGTGAAAAATCAGGAAACTCAGGCTGTAACGCTTCACTTCGGTGACGCAACCACAAAGCAGGCGCTAACAGATGCAGGCAAAAATGTGGCAGTGTCAATTGGATTCAAGAGTTCACTGGGAAATAGTGACATAACCTATCATTCACCTTATGTATACCTGACCGATGAGCAATATAATCTGCTGAGCAAAAATATGACGGCTGAAATTGATTTCCATATCCCATATGTGAAAGAGATTACAGATATCCGTGTGGGCGGTCTGAATAATGTAACTGCGTATGTGGAGAGTGCAACGGTCGGAACTTATACGAATGATAACAGTGAAAATATCACAAAACCTTCCACCGGTGCCTCCAGCGATGACTGGACAACATATAACGAGTCAATCAAGAAGGCTCAGGAGTCGCGTACACTGACAGGATGGTACAGTTTCAGCATGAATGCGCAGCTTGGAAATGAAGCACAGACATTTACGCCAACTAATACAAATACAAACGAGACAGGTGCCCTTGT
Organism: Dysosmobacter segnis; assembly: GCA_963659325.1. GTDB lineage: Bacteria > Bacillota > Clostridia > Lachnospirales > Lachnospiraceae > Eubacterium_I. The sequence continues at coordinate 7,969 of CAVKTR010000034.1, read as the reverse complement.
TCCGGTGACACTGACATTAACTGCCCAGGATACAAGCATGTCATCCGATATGGATCTGGCGGTATCCATCAGCTATCTGTCTGATCAGAATGGAAGTGTGGAACAGGTGAAGACAATCCCAAGTATAAAACAGTGGATTGATGACAGCAGTACATTTGTATCAGGAGGTTCGATCTCACTCTCTTTCATGCTAAGTGACGTATCGACAATCACGGGCGTGACCGTAAATACACTAAAAGATGGTACCGTTTATCCGTTGGATAAAGTGGTAGTGGAGTGGAATCAATATGGTGCTGTAAAGACAAGCTCCAAGTCAGTAATGTCAACCATTGATTCCCAGAGTTATCCGATCAGTCTGGTAGACGGAACATTCCGTGTGACGGCAACCAGCACAAAAGCAGATGGAAGTCCGGGAATGACATTGCCGACAGAGACAATGCAAGAAATGAACTTTGCGTTAACACAGGGCGATTCGCTTGCGGTGACTGCATTGTATTCATCCAGTGTGGCCGGCGATCAGATAACGTATGAGCTGTATAAAAAGGAAAGTTCCGGAGCGGTATCACCAGTGAGTGGCGCAATTTCCGTAGTTGGAAATGTATATACAATTACAACCACAAATCTGGAAGACGGCGATTATGAGTTGCATTTCAACGGTCAGAAATCAAAAGCAGAGACCGTCGTGAAATTCACGTTAAAGTCATCAAAGCAGACCGTCGTGCAGGATACCGGACAGGGCAGCAGTACAGCTGGTGACAGCACTGCAGGAAACAGCGGCAACGCGACAACTGTTCCGGAGACAGGAAACGAAGCGACGGTTCCGGATAACAGAGAAAATGAAGGAACAGTAAATAATATGGAGGAGTAAACAGTGACAGAGAGGATCAGAGACGTGGGACAGAACATTAAGGGGTTCCTGACAGACCACAAAAAACTCAGCATTGTAGCAGGGATCATAATCCTTGCAGTATTACTCTTCGGTGGAAGCAAAATTTTTCTCTTCGGCGGATGGATAAAAGGCGGAGAAAATACGAATGCGCCTTTCCGTTGCCGGCTTCGTGCCGGCAGCACCGTCGAGGTGCGTGTAAGCACGGAAAAGCTTAACAAAGACGGTTTCACGGTGCTGACCGATGATTCTGACCGGCTGCAGACCAAATCAAAAGGCAAAAAAGGCTCTGAACTGACCTATTATATTACAGTGAGTGATGGAACAGAGCGTGCTTCCTGGAGTCTTGGATATTACGCATCCGATGAAGCAAGGGAAAATGATGAGCGTTCTTATGTTCTGGACGTGAATATCGAAAAGAACGAAAAAGGAAAATATACCGTGTCAGCAAGTGCCGGAGAGCAGAATGCCGTAGAGACAGTTGCTTCGGATTCCGGTGAGTTCAGATATCAGATTCTTGCGGATCATGCGGAAATTGAACTGGTGAAGCCGGAAAATACACTCTGGAATGCAGAGTATGATAATCAGGTGTTATCTGTGGATGATCTGTTTGCCGATGGCGGCAAAAGCACAGCAACGGTTCGCAGCGTGGCTTCCGGGGACTGGGAGACGACACTGACATTTTGCAGTGCTTATACCAATTCAGAAGGAACAGAGATCCGTAATTCAGAGATTAAATTGCATTTGAAAGGCTCAGACAGCACAATTACAGAAGTATCGAATGAAGAGTAGACCAGAAAATCATTGCGCATAAAACGAACATATCGTAAAAGTGGATATGGTTTTATGTGCGATGGTTTTCTTTTTTTCAGTCAGAGGTCATACTCCGGCTGAGCCAAAATGGTATCCTTTTGTGAGAGGAGGAATAACTGATGGAACGAAAAACTGTATTATTGCCGGATTCTGAGATGGATTATATAGAGTTTGGCAACGGAAATAAGGCATTTGTGATCATACCGGGACTTTCAGTCCACAGTGTGATGGGACTGGCTGATCTGATCGTGACAGCTTATCAGGACTTTGCGGAAAAATATAAGGTCTATGTTTTTGATCGGACAAAAGACCTTAAAGAGGGATGCACGATCCGTGATCTGGCTGAAGATACTGCGATGGCTATGAAGAATGTCGGTATTGGGCAGGCCTGTGTGTTTGGCGCTTCCCAAGGCGGGGCGATCGCGCAGTATCTGGCGATCGATCATCCCGGACTGGTGGAAAAGCTGGTTCTCGGATCCACATTTTCCAGACCGGATAAAATGGCAGAGAACTCGATCAGAAACTGGATGCGACTGGCGCAGGAAAAAAAAGAAAGAGAACTGATCGAAGCATTTGTGGATGAAGTATACTCAGAAAATACACTGAAAGCCTACCGTGAGATCATGATTTCATCAAATCTGGGTATCACGGATGAAGAGTATCAGCGGTTTATCATCCTCGCCGGCACCTGCATGACATTTGACAGTTACGATGAACTCTCCGGCATCAGATGCCCTGTTCTTGTACTGGGCTCAGAGGGAGATAAAGTGGCAGGTCCACAAGCTTCCAGAGAGATCGCTGATGCGCTCGGCTGTGAGATTTATCTGTATGACAGCAGTTATGGACACGGCGTATATGATGAAGCAGAGGATTACAAAAAGCGTTGTCTTGATTTTTTCAGAAAGTAACAGGTAGGGCAGTAGATAGCGAGAGAGAGGGAAATGTATCATGAGCAGTTATGGAAAGACACAGGAAGACAGACAGGAATCATCCGGCAAAAACTTACAGGTACGGGTGGAGAAACTTGAGTTGCTCGGAAAGATTACAGGCAGCCAGGCATCCATTTTGAGGCAGCACCTGCCGGCGCTGATGAAAATCTGCAGTAATTTGAAATATGTAGATGAATATGGGGAGCTGGGTGCGATCAGGGCAGCGATCAAAGCAAATATGATCGCGCTGGAACGGATGCTCGGCAGAGAGCAGGCACTTGAGACAATTGAGGATGCGCTCGATTACGAAAAAGAAGTCACAAAACTGGAGGAAAGTCTGGAAGATTATATCCAGTCTTTTGAAGATTTTCTGGAAGATTTTGAAGAGTCCGAGGAGAAGAACATCCAGTTTGCCGTGATTCATATCAGAAATGTAGAGAGGCAGAAAGCGATCGAGAGAAGATGGTGGGACGAACTTGACAGAAAGATAAAGCGGATGGTGAAGGTTTCACCTGTGGTCAGCCATTCGAAAAAAAGCGAGTCAGACTGGGAGATTCTGGATTCCCCGGATGAACTGGATCTGGAAGAATTTGAAAAAGAAGCATCGGAAAAAGAAGCTGAGCCGGAACAGGAAGATACTGTGGAGAAATCGGCAGAAGCAGAACATGCTGTTTCGAAAGATGCAGCAGAAAAGGAGACAGAACCAGAAGAAGAAGTTCAGAAAGATGCCGAAAAAATAGCAGCAGGAACAAAAGAAGAACCAGTGCAAAAGACTGATGCCAAAGAGCCGGAAAAAGAAAATGCGGCGGAGAAGAAAAGAGATGCTGAAATCCGGAAAAAAACCGAAGAGTTTTACCGTGGTTATAAATACCTTCCGCCTGAAGTGCAAGAGAAACTCAAATCTACGGATATCAAAGTATTGCAGGAGATCAATACAACTGCGCATCCTATGCTGAAAGAATATATCGAGCTTCGGATCGCAGCATTGAAGAAACTCCAGGTATCCGAAAAAGAGGAAAAAAAGCCGGAGCAGAACCCGGAGGTACAGACCGGAAAAAAGTTGGAGAAGAGCCAGGAGGTACAGACCGGAAAAAAGTTGGAGAAGAGCCCGGAGGTACAGACCGCAAAAAAGTTGGAGAAGAGCCCGGAGGTACAGACCGCAAAAAAGTCAGAAGAAAAGCGAAAGGCAAAAGTAAAACAATATGAAAAGCCTTCCATGCTCTGTTCATTGGCGAATCTGCAGACACTGAATTATCTTTGCGGAGGAAAATTCTATCCGGTGAAAGATAATATGGATCCGGATCATCCGAGGATCATCGCTTCAGAGAGCATAGATGACAGGGACGTAAATGGCGTCTATGAGAAGATTGCGCAAAAGGAGATCATTGCGCTGTCAAAAGCGAAAAATCTCAAGATCATCACACGGAAAATGGCGGAAACGATCCGCGAACTGAATCCGGACAAACTGAATCAGATCCTCGGAAAATATGATCTGTCAGAGGAGGAACTCGAAATTGCACAGAAACGGCTGGAGAAGCTGAAACAGCGGATCGAGTCTGGCGAAAAAGACCCGAGGACACTCCGCGAAAAGATCAATGCGGAGGGTGAACTGTGCAATGAGAAAGATGCGATCCATATCATGAAAGCGGACGAATGGAAAGACCTTAAGCTGGAAAACCTGATGCCAACATCAAAGGTGCTTTCCAGGAAGATGGACCGGGCAATGACAAGAGTACTGGATGGAAAAAATTATTTTTGATTTGTCTTACTTTTGTCTCCATGGATGTGTTATACTTTCCTTGAAAAGAAATGAGAAGAAAAATAGAAAGGTGGAGGTGTATGGAACTTATGATACCCGTTCTATCCAGCGCAGCCATGGTTGTGTTTCTTTATCTGGTAGAAAAGTACACAGCAGTACGGAAAATCCCTTATAAAATAAAGCAGGTGATCATAGGCGTTCTGTTTGGTGGTCTGGCTGTTTTTGCCAGCAATCACGGAATCGTATATGATGATGTGATCGTAAATGTGAGTGACGCGCCGTCCCTTAGCGCAGGTCTGATCTTCGGCGCTCCGGCCGGCATTATTTCCGGTGTGATCGGAGGCGTTTACCGCCTGATTCTCGGAACCGGCGATTATACGAGATTCGCCAGTGCCCTGTCGAGTGTACTGATCGGATGTATCGCAGGACTGCTCCGGGAACTGATGTTTGACGACAAAAAGCCGACCTGGATTTATGGCGCAGGAATCGCCTGTGTATGTGAGGATATCCGCATGCTGCTGATCTTCCTGTTGCATCTGGATGATGCAGCGACGGCATATTCCTATGTGGAAAAATGCACGGCTCCGATGGTTATCGGCAATGCTGTCGCAGTAGCGATCGCGCTGATCGCGCTGGCGATCATTAACAGGGAAGAACTGTATAAAAAGAAAAACGTGGAAAATATCGCGCAGACATTTCAGCGCTGGCTGCTTGTCAGCATTCTGAGTGCGTATTTCCTTACAAGTCTGCTGACATTCCATCTGCAGAGCAATATTACCGAGAGACAGGTGACAGAACAGATCAATCAGATGCTCGAGGACGTATCGCAGGATATCAGTGATACATCGGATTCCAATCTGCTGGCAGTGACGCGGAGAGTGGAAGAAAAATATGTGGCTTCCGATGACTGGGATACGCAGTCGCTCCAGGAATTGGCCGCTTCCTATAACGTAGTCAGTGTCAATGTCATCAGTCCGGAAGGGATTATTATAAAATCAAGCACACCGGAGTATATTGGCTTTGATATGAACAGCGGAGAGCAGTCAAAGGAATTCATGTGTCTGTTCCAGGGCGAGACGGAATATGTGCAGCCTTATCAGGCACTGGCTTATGATACGAGCACAAATGGAAAATATGCCGGCATCCTGCTTGATGATGGAACGGCTCTTCAGGTAGGATATTCCTACGAGCAATACAGAAAAGATATTGACGATACGATTTACTATGCCACAAAGAACCGTCATATCGGAAGCAGTGGTTTTGTTATGATCTGTGACGAGAACTGGCTGATCGTTGCGGATGGAGATGTACATAATGGCATGAATCTGTCCGAAGTCGGTATCACGATCGATACGTCTGCCATGAAGGAAGAGACAAATTATACCGCCATGATCGGTGGCCAGAAATACCTTTATTCCTATCTCTTTACCGAGGGATATTGCATTATCGGTGCAATTCCGGAGTATGAGGCGCATTATATGAGAAATGTATCCCTGTATATCAGTGTTATCGTGGAGATAATCATATTTGCGACACTGTTTGTCCTGGTATACTTCCTGATCAAAAAGGTTATCATCAACAATCTGCGTGAGATCAACAACGGTCTGGCACAGATCACGGACGGAAATCTGAATGTCAAGGTGGATGTTCGCTCGAATGCGGAATTCGTATCTCTGTCGGATGATATCAATTCAACGGTAAATACGCTGAAAAAATATATTTCGGAGGCGGCAGCGAGAATAGACAAAGAACTGGAGTATGCAAAAGAGATCCAGTATTCCGCACTTCCTTCCACATTCCCTCCGTATCCGGATCAGGATAATTTTGATATCTACGCACAGATGATCACGGCAAAAGAGGTCGGTGGAGATTTCTACGATTTTTATATGCTGAATGACTATACGGTCGCTTTCCTGATCGCCGATGTATCCGGAAAAGGTATCCCGGCATCACTTTTTATGATGACTGCAAAGACAACGATCAAGGATCTGGCGGAGCGTGGACTGATCGCAAATGAGATCCTGCGGGAAGCCAATGAAAAGCTCTGTGAGGGAAATGATGCGGCGATGTTTGTTACTGTATGCATGGGAATCGTTGATCTGCGAAGCGGCAGACTGCATTTCGCCAATGCGGGACATAATCCGCCGCTGATAAGACATAAAAATGGTGATTTTGAGTATCTGAAGATGAAGTCCGGGTTTGTCCTGGCCGGCATGGAAGGTGTCAGCTATCAGCTGAACGAATATGATCTCCATCCGGGAGACCGTATTTTCCTGTATACAGACGGTGTGACAGAAGCGACAGATTCCCGGAATCAGCTTTACGGAGAGGAGCGTCTCAAGAAATTTATGGATGCACATTCAGAAACAGCCGCAAAAGAACTGCTGGCTGCATTAAAAAAAGATATAGATCAGTTTGTCGGTGAAGCACCGCAATTTGATGATATCACGATGCTGATGTTTGACTTTTTCGATGGAATGGGACTGAATGAAGAGCGGACATTTCCGGCAGACGTGGACGAACTGCCGAAAGTTCAGGGATTTTTCGATGAAATGCTTGAACTGTGCCGGTGTCCGATGAAACTTCAGATCGCCATCAGCGTGGCTATTGAAGAAGTATTCGTAAACATAGCAAATTATGCATATCCGGAGGGCGACGGAGAAGCTAAAGCTGCATTTTCCTTTGACCCGGAGAGCCGGATCGCCACATTTGTACTCCGGGATCATGGAATACCGTTCAATCCGCTCCGTCAGGATGACCCTGATATCACACTTTCCGCGGAAGAACGCAAGATCGGTGGCCTTGGAATCTTTATCACAAAGAATACAATGGATGATGTGACATATTGCTATGAAAATGAAGAAAATGTATTGACCATGCGAAAGAAAATCTGAGGTGATGCTGAGTAAAGCAGCATTTCCCTGGAAACTTCCGGTGGAATGCAAGAGGTAAAACGACAGTACGGAGGTATTATTAGTATGCAAATTAAGCAGGAGCAGACAGCAGAGAAACGGACACTTCATGTGGAAGGAAGAATTGATACAACCACTGCCCCGAGTCTGGAGGCTGTCATTAACGAGATGGATGCAGGTGTAAAAGAACTGGTGCTCGATCTGGAAAATGTAGATTATATTTCATCCGCCGGCCTCAGAGTCCTTCTGACGACACAGAAGAAGATGAGCAAAGTCGGAGCTTTTATCCTGACGGGTGTCAGGGGTGAGGTTATGGAAGTATTTGATATGACAGGTTTCTCAAACATTCTGGACATCAGATAAGAAATATACAAAGAGAATAATTAAAAAAATATCGCAGGATCCGGAACTGGATTTTGCGATATTTTTTGTTTGATAGGAAATTACGATGAATTTCCTGTCAAACAAAAACGCTCCGCGTGGATCGCACTACGTGCAAACGATGCGCACTCGCACGAGAAGAAATTATTGCTTCGCAAGCGTGCTCGGCGAGGACAAGAAAGATGTGCTATTTATAATTGCAGGCGCGTAAGTGTGCGATAGCACACTTTCTTGCTTTATAGGAAAGTTCTCCTTTGGAGAACTCTTGATATAGAAGTAGCCCGCGCGG
>CAVKTR010000033.1:0-33836 GCA_963659325.1 Dysosmobacter segnis | reverse complement strand
AAGTAGTGGTTGCACGTACTTAGGGCTAGCCGTCGCGCTAGCGACTTGGTACAATGAGAGAAAACAGTAATGAATTCAGAAAGGCAGGCAGCATATGAAGTTTTTTCATTTATCGGACCTTCACATCGGATTAAAACTGATCAACCGTGATCTGCGGGAAGACCAGGAATATATTTTGCATCAGATCACGGAGCTTGCGGTGCAGGAACAGCCGGATGCGCTGGTGATCGCCGGAGATATTTACGACAAGGTGGTTCCCTCGGCAGAAGCCATGGAAGTGCTGGATGGATTTATCTCTGAGTTGACGGAAAAATTGCCGGATCTGGTGATCATGATGATCAGCGGAAACCATGACAGTGCCATCCGTGTAAACTGCTATCGAAATGTGCTGGCGCGGCAGAACCTGCATATGATCGGCATGCCGCCGGTTTATCCGGAAGAATGGATGGAAAAAATTGTATTGCAGGATGCGTATGGACCGGTAAATTTTTATTTGCTGCCGTTTGTCAAGCCTTCTATGGTAAAACAGATCACGGGAACAGATGAAAAGGGAAATAATCTGTCTTATGATGAGACAATTCGCCGTTTGATCGCGCGGGAAGAAATCAATGCGGCAGAGCGGAATGTATTTGTCAGTCACCAGTTTTACTTACCTGTGGGAAAAGATGCAGATGAAATTGAGCGCATGGATTCAGAGATTCGCACTGTGGGAAATATTGATGAAGTGTCTGCAAAAGTACTGCAGGTGTTTGATTATGCGGCATTGGGACATATCCACAAACCGATGAAAGTGGGAAGTGAATATTATCGCTATTGCGGCACACCGCTGTCTTGCTCTGTCAGTGAGGCCGGACAGGAAAAAGGTGTGATCGAAGTAGAACTGGGAGAAAAAGGTGCGATACAGACGCGGGTGCTTCCGTTAAAACCATTACGTCAGATCAAAGTGTTGAAAGGAAGTACAGAGGAAGTGTTGGCGCAGGCCAGTGAGGATTATGTATCCGTGACGCTGACGGATCAGCCGGATTTTGATACCCAGGATCGGATTCGTGCGGCGTTTCCATATTTATTAGAAATCCGTCGGGAAATGCTGACACAGCGGGATTATGCGGCGGCATGGAAAGCACAGGAAAAAATTGATCCATTTGACACCTGCTGTTCGTTTTTGGGCGATGTAACAGAGGAAGAAAAAGAAATTTTGCAGAATGTGGTGAACACGGTATTTACGGGAGGTGCGGCAGAATGAAACCATTGAAATTAACGATGCAGGCCTTCGGTTCCTATGTAAAACCGGGAACCATTGATTTTGAGAAGCCGGAGCAGAATCTGTTTCTGATTACGGGCGATACCGGCGCGGGTAAAACGACCATTTTTGATGCGATCGTATTTGCACTGTACGGGGAAGCAAGTTCCGGTGCAAATAAAAAAAGCGGAAACGAATTGCAGAGTCAGTATGCAAAGCCGGAGTTAGATCCCTTCGTGGAGTTGACGTTTTCGGAGGGGGATGGTGCCAGCCGACAGGTTTATACGGTGCGGAGAACACCGCGGCATATCCGCCCGTTGAAACGTGGAACTGGAACGAAGGAAGAAAAAGAGACTGTTTCACTGATTTTGCCGGATCAGACGGAATTCTCCCAGAATAAAAAGGAAACGGATGAGAAACTGGTGGAGATTCTTGGACTGACCAAGGGACAGTTTATGCAGGTGGCCATGATCGCCCAGGGGGAGTTCATGGAATTATTGCGGGCAAAATCCGATGAGAAAAAAGTGATATTCCGCAAGCTGTTTAACACGGAGCCGTATCAGAAAATTGTAGAAGAACTGGGACAACGCCGAAAGGAAAAACAGCAGGAAATTGCAGAGATTCGGACCAGATGTCAGACGGAAGTCGGACATATTGAAATCCCGGAGTGCTATGAACGTGCAGAGGTATTGTGGGAGCTCAAAGAAAAAGTGATCCATTCTGAGCGGTTTCTTGTGACGGATATGGAACAGCTATTGGAAGAACTGGAGCAGTTGTGCGGATATTTACAGGAAAAACAGCAGGAGATAAAGGCGCAGGTTCAGGAAGCGGAGAAAAAACGCAATCAGGAGCAGGAGAAGTATACCAGGGCAGAACAGCTTTTGCGCGCTTATACGCGGATGGAACAGGCGAAGCGAACTTTGGAGATATGCAAAGAGCGGACGGAAGAGATGAAGGAGAAAGAACGCCTTGTGGAACAGATTCGCAATGCATATGAGATTCAGGGCAGTTTCAAACGGCTGCAGGACAGTGTTCAACTAGCTGCAAATACGGAAAAAGAACTGAAGAATTGCGAGCAGCAGATTCCGGAACTGTTACAGAAATCAGCGGAAACGGCGAAGCAGGAAAAAGAAACCGGAGCCAGGCTGCAGGAGCAGAATGCGGCATACAGTCGTGTGGCGGAACGCGTCAGTCAGGCGCTTGAAACCTTTCAGAAGATTACAGATATCACGGTGCAGATACAGGAAAAAGAAGTGGAACAGAAATCTGCAGAACAGGAAGCAAAACAGGCAGAAGAAAAACAAAAACAGTTAGAGGCGCAGATGCAGCAGTGGGAGGCACAGGAGAATGCAAAAAAAGATGCATCGACGAAGCTTGCTTACTGGGAAAATCAGAAAAATGAAGTGGAAAAGCTGGCAGAGGAAGTAAAAGAGGCAAAGAAACTACATGCGGCATTTATATGTCAGAAAGAGAAGGTAGAAGCAGATCAGAAAGTATTTTCAGATGCAAGCCGCCGTTATCAGGAAGCGTATGGCAGATATGAAGCCATGCGTCAGATCTTTTTTAATATGCAGGCGGGGCTGATCGCAAGAGAGCAGTTAAAGCCTGGACAGCCTTGCCCGGTGTGCGGTTCCATAGAGCATCCATCCCCCTGTGAACTTGCGGAGGAGCACAGCGAGATCACCCGGGAAAAACTGGATGAAATGAGCCTTTCAATGGAAGAACTGCGGGCGAAACAGGAAACCTATGCGTCAAAAGCGCATGCTGCAGGCGCGCTGGCAGAGGAAAAAGAGCAGATTGCAAAAAATGCGGTTGAAAAACTGTTCGGACATATGCAGGACAGCTTGCAAGAAATTCCGGAAACAATGGAGCTTGCGCTGGCTGAAGCAGTCGTGGATTCCAGCCAGAAGGAACTTGAATCAGAAGGAAAAGAACTGCAGTCAGATGTCAAACTGTTGGAAAAAGTGCGAAAACAGTTACAGAAAGCAGAAGCTGAAAAAGTGCAGCTGGAGAAAACTCTGCAGAAAGCAAAAGAGCATCAGCAGAACGTACAGACAGAGTTGGAGAGCAGCCGTGCGGTATGGAAAAATCTTACCGATTCGCTTACCTTTGCATCGAAAGAAGCAGCAGAGCGTGAACTGGAAGCGGCAAATACAGCCAGGACACAGGCGGATGAAGCCTATGCGAAAGCTGCAAGGCAGGCGGAGCAGGCGAAACAGACGCTTGATCAGGCGCAGGCGCTGAAAAAGCGTTATCAGGAGGAACTTCCACAGCAGAAGGAAGCGCAGGAACAGCGCCAGGAGGAATATGCGGCATTGCTGACGGAACGTGACCTGACAGAAGATAGATGGCAGGAACTGACGCAGGCTTATACTGCAAAATCTATAGAAACGTTTCAACAGGAAATCAATGGCTACAAAGAAGAACTGGCACAGGCACAGGGCATTTATATTTCTGCAAAAGAGCAGATCGGAGAGCAGTCAAAACCAGATTTGGAAGCGATCAGACAGCAGCGTGAAGAAGCAGAAAATCAGTTACAGAACCTGAGAAACGAGCAGGAACAGTGGAATATGTATACAATCACCGACTGCAAAGCCTTTGACAACCTGAAACCACAGATGGAAGAACGGTCGCAGATTCTGGTGCAGCATCAGCGGATCAACGAGTTATACAACCGCCTGGCAGGCAATGTCAGCGGTTCCCGTATGGATCTGGAGACCTTTGTGCAGCGGCAGTATCTGGAAAAGATTCTGTATGCGGCAAACCGGCGCTTTATGGAAATGTCCGCAGGACAGTTTGAACTGCGGATGTATGATCTGGAAAAAGCCGGGGAAGGGCGAAATCATGGTCTTGATCTGATGGTATATTCTGCAGTGACCGGAAAAGTGCGGGAAGTGCGTACCTTATCTGGCGGAGAGTCCTTTATGGCAGCATTGTCACTGGCGCTTGGCATGGCGGATCAGATTCAGGAAAGTTCCGCAGCGATCCACCTGGATGTGATGTTTATTGATGAGGGATTTGGCTCCTTAGATGAACATTCCAGAAATCAGGCGGTGCGCGTGCTGCAGGAGATGGCAGGTGGAAGCAAACTGATCGGTATCATTTCTCATGTGACGGAGTTAAAGCAGGAGATTGACGATCAGCTTATCGTAAGCAAGGACGAAAATGGAAGTCATGTGCGCTGGCAAATCAGCTAAAAACATGATATTCTAAATAGTAGTGTAGAAAAGTGTTTTTCAGGAGGAACGGAACATGAAAGTTTTAATGTTAAATGGCAGCGCAAAAGCCAGTGGAAATACATACAGATCTTTATTGGAAGTTGGAAAACAGCTGGAAAAAGAAGGGATTGAGTACGAAATCTTCCAGATCGGCGGTGAGCCGGTACGAGATTGTCTTGGATGTGGACAATGTTCAGAAAAAGGCTGCGTTTTTGATGATGACAAAGTAAACGAGTTTACCGCAAAAGCAAAAGAAGCAGACGGTTTTGTGTTTGGCACGCCGGTGTACTATGCACATCCAAGCGGACGGATCATGTCTTTCCTGGACCGCGCATTTTACAGCAACGGAGCATCTTTTGCATTTAAGCCGGGTGCATCTGTGGCGGTAGCACGCCGTGGTGGTACGACAGCATCTTTTGATGCGATGAATAAATATTTTGGAATCTGTCAGATGCCGGTGGTTGGTTCTACTTACTGGAATCAGGTACACGGAGCAGTTCCGGGAGAGGCAGAAGAAGACGCAGAAGGCCTGCAGACCATGCGAAATCTTGCCAGAAACATGGCATGGATGCTGAAATGTTTTGAGGCTGGAAAGGCAGCAGGTGTGGCATTGCCGCAGACCGAGCGCGATTACAAGACAAACTTTATCAGATAAAAGGCATCAGCAGAAAAATATGATTGGAATAAACGCCTGATTGTTTTTGGCAGATTCAGTCGATGGAGAAGAGATAGGGCACAATGTAGATAAAGGGGCATGGAAAAATGGAAAATACCCGTTTGCAGCTTGCAGATATTTGTGATTTGGAAAAATTATATAAGATGATTGAGGACTGGAGCAATGCGACAGGCATGTCTGCGATACTGACAGACAGTGATGGGGAAGAAACAATGAAGGCCTGGGGAAAATCCCTGTTTTGCCGGACACTTTTGTATACAACCAGAGGCTATGAGGCCTGTTGCGGATGTATGGATGCGCTGGAGAGTGGAATTCAGATCTGCTATGCCGGCGCCTGCCATTTTGTGATCCCGCTGCATCTGCCGGATGGCACTTTCGTTGGAAAAGTAGTTGCCGGCCAGACACTGCTGACAGAACGCCTTTGTACGGAGCAAAGTGTCAGCAAAGATTTTCGCGATACAATTATGGGATGGTGCCGGATCATTGCAATTCCTGTGAATCAGAAAGCAGGAGAGCGGCCGCAGAAAATTATGATCGGTATTCAGAGAATTGATGAGGAAAAGCGAAAAGAACTGAATGCGCAGAGATTACTTGCCAAAGCCTATGAAGATGCAAAACGGGCAAATGCGGCAAAGACAGAATTTTTATCTCGTATGTCCCATGATATTCGGACACCGATGAATGGAATTCTTGGAATGTCAAGAATTGCGGAAAAATCCATTCAGGATCCAGAGCGTGTGCTGGATGCGCTGCATAAAATTGATCAGGCAGGAAAACAGCTGGAAATGCTGATCAATGATGTGCTGGATATGAGCCGCCTAGAGAGCGGACGGACAGAACTGACAAGAGAACCGTTTAATATCATTCAGATTCTGGATAATAATTATGTGCCAATCCATCTGATGGCGGAAGAAAAGCAGATCAGGATGCTGGGACCGCATGCCAATATTGAACACAGAAATCTGATCGGAAGTCCGTTGCATCTGCAGCGCATTTTGCTGAATATTCTGACAAATGCGATAAAGTATAACAAAATCGGCGGGACAGTAGAAGCCTAGCTCAATGAACTGCCAGTGGATGAGACACATTCCCTTTTTGAACTGATCATTGCGGATACCGGAGTGGGAATGAGTGCGGAGTATCTTGCGCATATTTATGAGCCGTTTCCCAGGGAAATGACAGATCCGGGTACACGTTATCAGGGGACGGGGCTTGGAATGGCCATTACAAAGGAAATTGTAGATCTGATGGGTGGAACCATCGAGGTTAAAAGCAGTGTAGGTATCGGCACAACGTTTCAGGTAAAAGTTCCGTTTGAGCTTTGCATGAATGAATATGTGCAGCAGGGAGATGCATACAGAGAAGAGCGTATCAGCCTGGAGCATATGAAAATACTGATGGCAGAAGACAATGAGTTAAATATTGAAATCGCGACTTTTATGCTGGAGGAAGCCGGGGCAGAAGTAACTGTGGCCAGAAATGGAAAAGAGGCATATCTGACCTGGCAGGATTCCCCGGAAGGCTGGTATGATGTGATTCTGATGGATATTATGATGCCGGAAATGAATGGAATTCAGGCGACAGAGTGTATTCGAAAATCCAGGCGTCAGGATGCGGGATGGATTCCGATTGTTGCCATGACCGCAAACGCTTTTGCAGAGGATGTGAAACGATGCAGAGCAGCCGGGATGAATGATCATCTTGCAAAACCATTGGATATTCAGAAACTTTACCGGACACTTGCAAGATATCGCAGAAGTACATACAGCGAATAAAGGAACAGGCAGAGGATAGAAAAACGATGGCTATATTGGGAATTGATCTTGGAACGACAAATTCATTGGGGGCTGTGTATCGGAATGGAAACGTTGAGCTGATTCCGAACCGGTTTGGATCATTTCTGACCCCCAGCGTGGTGAGTGTGACGGAAGATGGCAGTGTTTTGACAGGACAGATCGCAAAGGAGCGCTTGATCACACATCCGAAGGATACGGCATTTTCCTTCAAAAAAGACATGGGAACGGACCGGCAGTATCTGCTTGGCGGGAAAAAGTTTCTGCCGGAAGAGTTATCCGGGTTTATTGTCAGCGCGATCGTGGAAGATGCGAAGACATATCTCGGAGAAGAAATCGAAGATGTGATCATTTCGGTACCGGCGTATTTTCATGATAAACAGCGTGTGGCAACCAAACGAGCCGGTGCGCTGGCGGGGGTAAATGTGAAAAGAATCGTGAATGAGCCGAGTGCGGCTGCGCTGGCCTCCTATTTTGACACGCATACAGAACAGCTGTTTCTGGTATTTGATTTTGGCGGAGGAACACTGGATGTCTCTATTGTGGATTGTTTTGATACCATGGTGGAAATCCTGGCCGTTTCCGGAGACAATCATCTGGGTGGCGATGACTTCAATGAAGCGATCGCAGAGGGATTTCTGCGGGAACATCAACTCCAGAAAAGCAATTTGAACGGTACGGAGTATGCCATTTTATTGCGGCAGGCAGAGAAATGCAAGATTGCCTTATCCACAGAGCGGGAGACCAAAATGACGGCTGTACTTGGTGGTCAGACATATCAGAGTGTGTATACAAATGAGCGGGTAATGCATGAAAGCTCTGCAATATGGAAAAGGATTCAGACAGTGCTGCGGCATGCGCTGCGGGACAGCCGTGTGGATCTGGAGGATATTGATGCAGTGATCCTCGCGGGTGGATCCGGTAAAATGCCGCTGGTGCAGTCTTATATGGAGCAGCTTTTTGATCAGACACCGTTGGTGACCGGATTCAGTGAACAGTTGATCGCCCGGGGACTTGGGCTGGTGTGTGGTGTGATGGAGCGGAAGGATGAAGTGCGGGATTATATTCTGACAGATATTTGTCCATTTACACTTGGAACCAGTATTCATAATGAAGCAGATCCAAATCATCCGTACATGAGTGCCATCATTGAGCGCAATACAATTCTTCCGTGTTCCAGAATACATCGTTTTTCCACTGCCTGCGACTATCAGAAGGAAGTGAAAATTGATATTTTGCAGGGGGAAGAACCTTATGCAGAGGACAATGTGCAGCTTGGTGTGATCACAACACTGGTTCCGAAGAAAAAAAGAGGCGAGGAATCTGTGGATGTCCGTTTTACTTACGACATTAACGGTATTTTGGAGGTTGAAGTAACGGTTGTTTCTACCGGAAAAAGTGTGACGAAAGTACTGTCCCAGAATATGGATGAGAAAGAGCTGGAAAAAAGGATGAAACAGCTGGAAAAGCTAAAGATACATCCAAAAAATCTGACGGAGAATCAATTGATTCTGGAACAATTACAGGCACTTTACGAAGAAGCTCTGCCTGAGACCCGGGAAATGCTCATGTATCATATTCGACAGTTTGAAGGTGTTTTGGCACTGCAGGATCCGCGGCGGATTCGGAAATACCGGGAATATCTGGAACGGATGATCGCGTCCTTGGAAACATATGATCCTTTTGAGGGAAAACTGGATTTCCCGGAATGGAAAGATGGGGAAGATGACGAAGAATAAGAAAATACAGACACTTTTGGAGGAGACAGTCAGATGTATGAATCAGAAGCGTATGAAATTTTACATATCAAACGAGGCAGTTCGCAGGAAGAGATAAAGGAAGCTTATGCGGCACTTTCCAAACAGTATCATCCGGAGGAGCACCCGGAAGAATTTCAGCGGATCCATGAGGCGTATATGACGCTGCGCAGGCGGAATCGCGGACGCAGAGCGGAAAGCCAAAATCAGGAATCGAGGCTGAAGAATGCAGCAGAGACATGCCCAGAAGAAGCTCCAATGGAAGAAGCGGCAGAAAGTTGGAATCAGGATGTTTCAGAAGAACGTGCAGAACCGGAAGTTCAGAATGAAAATCAGGAACTGGCATATGATACGGAATCTTCCGAGGCGTATGATGCAGAAGAACAGCGTGTAGATCAGCCAGAAATGGAAGAAAATCAGGAGAATGTTCAGCAGGAGTCTGCACCGCAGTATGATTTCGATGAAGTGATCGAAGAAAACGAGCGCAAGGACGAGCAGCGCCTGATTTTGCTGATACAGAAAGCACTGGTAGAGATGGAAATGCTGTTAAAACCGCCGTACTGTGACAAATTTAAGATGTTTCAGCAGTTTTTTCAGAAGCCGGAGTATCAGACCGCGTTGAAGCAGCCGGCATTTATGGCATATTTTGCGGATATGCTGGCAGACAGTCATCTCAAACCGATGATTTATGATCATATCATTGAGTATTATCGTTTCCGGGGACTGGATCCGAAGGAGATGTATGAGGAAGCGGCAAAGCTTTATTATGTGCTGGATGACAAACGCGGCATGAAGAAAAAGAAAGTCGGATTCTGGCAGAGCGTGCTTCCGGTGGCGGCAATCGCAGGTATCCGGGCCGGTACGAGATCTGCAGAACCGGGAACCGGTGTGGGAAATCTTTTCGGATTCCTGTTTGTGGTTGTCATCGTCATTGCATTGATCTTTATCCTGTATCGGCAATTATATAAGAATCATTCCAGCCTGTTTGCACAGGGGATTGTGGCATTGCTGCTGACAATTTCACAGTTCGTTATTTTGATGGGAGATTTTTATGCACCAATGATGGGAACTGATGCGGGAACGTTACTTTCCGTTTTCCTGTGTTTGATGGGTATCATCTGGCTGATCGGTATCGGAATTGCGGCAATTGTTAAAAAGATAAGAAGGCTATCTCACAGATAAATAAAAGTCAGTCTTTTTGGTGATAATGGCAAAGAGACTGACAATTTGAAATAAAATTACAAAAATAACAGAAAAGTGTTGACAAAACAGTAGAGATGCGTTACTATAATCTCAACAAAAGAACTAAGAAACAGAGGTACAGTCCAATGAAATAGGAAGAAAGATTTTATAATTTAAGAACAGGAGGTACGGTCCAAAAGGAACATAAGTAATTAATTTATAAACTGAGAAAGTTGAAGGTGTAGACAATGAAATTACAGGAAATTCATTAAAAGCCCGGTCGAAAGAAGAAAAAATCGATCGGGCTTAAATTTTGTCTTTTTAATTATTTTCGATCTGCAAGTATCATTGCAAAATATCCCCATTCCCAATACAGCGATTCAAAACTGTTTTCCAGATACTCATAAATATCGTCATCTTCATAGCCTGTCATTCGGGTGAGAATGGCAATGGTCTCGCGAACCGTTTCATAGGCCAGCGGAGTCTGACCGGCATTCAGCCAGGACAAAAACAATCCATAACGGATCGCGGCGTATTCCATCCCAATCCACTGCATATGGATGATCATGCTGTCCAGATTCCCTTCCGGAAGCAGAAGATCTGCAAAAATTTCATTGGACAGAAAAGCCCGGAGCAGAGGTTCGTATTTTTCTAATTCAGAGTGAAAGTCTTTCCAACTGTCTGCCAGATTCTTGCCAGAGGTTCCATCTGAAATCTCAGCTGCAAGTGAGAGCAGTGGCGTCAGAAAACGGGTGTACAGCCCTTCTTTTTCATAATTGACGGACAGATCCTGCAAAAGCTCATTGCATTCATACAGCATGTCTTCCAGAGAAAAATCCATCTGTCGTATCGCATCGGACAACTGCATGAGTGTTTCCGGGGAAAAATAATCATCCAATAGTGCTTCTGATAACTGGTGCTGTTCCGGCAGTTCTGAGAGAATATAAAAACATTCCATCAAGGCCAGTTCCGGACGGTTGTCCGCATTCTGAATCAGATGAAGAATATGATCCCGGATCTGAAAAAGCAGAGTTTCGGTATCATGATCCGGAGACGGTGAGGTGACATCCGGAAACTGAATGTGTGGCTCCGCCTGCCAGAGATCAAGAACTGCGGGACAGCCAGGCATCAGGGACGCTTCTCTGTGGCTGGAAAAGTCGTGATTTTCCCGTGGAAACATTGTACAGGTTTCCGAGAGAATGGAATCGCCGTGAGCCAGTACCAGACGGCAAAGTTTACTTTCCAGCAGAAACGGACATTTTTTATGGTCCGTTAAAGCAATGATGTGCCGCCCGTCCCTGTCGCAGGTATATTCGGATAAGGCGGCATGCGGCAGTTCCATATTTTGGGGCGGCTGGATGTGACACCAGCGGTCATAGGTGTCGTCGTCCACTGCGATTTTCCATTCCTGGCAGCAGGTGATGGGACATTTGTCAGCGATACATGTAAATTTTTTATAGTAATCAGGTGCGTAAATCTGCATATTTTTTATTCCTTTTTTCTGTGATTCATGAAATATCAATCCTGTTGTGTACAGAAATTTGATTTCAATATCATTTATGTTTAACCAAATTTTGCAATGAACTTTGCATTCATAACAGCAGTATTGTAGCATGAGCCATGTTTTTTTCCAATCTGAGGGTGAAAAATATTTCACAAAATTGCAAAAAATCCAGAATCTGAAAAATTACCAAAAACGATATTTTTTGTTTAATAAGGGGCGAAAACACAGGATTTTCCGGCTTTTGTGCAACTTGTATAGCCGAAAATAAGGGGCAAAAAACCGGATTGACAGTCAGCATCAGGCTGCATATACTTAAGCCACATCAAAATCTCAGGCAGAGACAGTTCCTGTTAGTTCGTTTGCCTGACCGGACATATCTTAATATAATTCTGGCCGTTTTTGGCAGCAGATCCAATTTTGATGACAGACAATAAAAATTTTTGAGAAAAGAAAGGAATGAAGACATGAAGAAAAAACAATTAATTACGATGCTTGGAGCAATGACATTGGCATTGGTTCTTGGGGCAGCACCATTGACTCAGTCAGTTCTGGCAGCAGGAAGCACAGGAGTGATGAGTCAGAGCGCAGTGGTGGATGCTTTGAAGGACAGCGACATTATTGATGTCACAAGACGGGGATCTGTGACGATTCACAAGTATGATCTGACGGCGGCGGAGGCTGCTGGCGATTATACAGCCGGAAGTGTGCGGGCAACCGGAGAGACGAATACTGAGGTTGAGAAAAAGCTGACGGACTATGCGGTTTCCGGTGTTCAGTTTTCCTGCCTGCGTGTGGGAAATGTGGAGACGCACAGTGTGAATAACGGGACAGAAACGGCAGTGGAACTTGTATACGAGATTCCGGAGAAACTGGCGGAAATTCTGGGGCTGACGAAGGCTGACAGCATCGATATGACATCTGCAAAAGAGGCAAAACCATGCCAGAATACAGGAGTCTGGCATTATACAAGCCAGCAGATTTCCGATGCGCTGGCGACAATTTTAAAAGCAGATAATGTATCAGCCAAGAACGCGCTGGAAAGTTATCTGTATGATTACGGAACGATGGATTCCACCACGGATCAGACTGCGGCAAAGGGTGTGATAAATCTTCCGAAGACAAATGCAAAGGGAGTTACGACGATTGGGGATTTGGATCTTGGTCTGTATCTTTTTGCGGAGACAGAAGTACCGGAGCAGGTGACAGAAACGGTAAATCCGTGGTTTGTACAGCTTCCGTTTACAAATGAGGGGGAGAACGGAGGAGATTACTGGTTATATGACATGTCCGTTTATCCGAAGAACCAGACCGGAAATCCGACGCTGGATAAGAGCGTGCGAAATGCGTACAGCAATACCATTTCGGCCAGTGGTCAGGCGGCATCTGGTACAGATAAGAATAAAAGTGTGCATGCAGGTGCGGATTATGTGTCGCGCAATGATTCAGAATCATTGGTCGTTTATCATGGACCGGACGAAAACGGAAATCAGGCAGACAAAAATGCGGCTTCCTACGTGGCAAACCGTGGCGGCTATACTATGGACGGTGTGACGGCGGGCAAAGGCGGCACGGCCATCAGTACGGATTTTTCTTATCGGGATACAACGACAGCATCAGAAGGAGATGTGCTGGATTATATTCTGGTATCAAAACTTCCGCATATCAGTACCCAGGCCACTTACCTGAGCGAGTATACATTTACGGATACGTTGTCCAAAGGAATTGAGTATGGAAAAGATGTCAAGATCGCTTTTTATGATAATGCGGCGGATGCGAATGCGAATAATACGGCGAAAGCGGCGCTTCTGTGGAATCTGGCTTCCGGGGATTATTCTCAGAATTATGTGGATGTGACAGTGCAGGATCCAAACACCGGAGCGCATACCTCAGATGGTTCCACCCGAATGAAAGTATCTCTGACAGAAGCAGGACTCAAAGTGATCAACCAGGGGCTTAAGGACGTGAAGGGGCTGGAACATGGCCTGTCTGATTATTACATGGTTGTGTATTATACAGCCACTGTCAATTCGGATGATTCCGTTATTCTGGGAGATGAAGGAAATCCAAACAATGTCAGCCTGATCTGGAGCCGTACTTCCGACGGATTTTATAACATGCTGGAGGACCGCAATTATGTATATTCTTATGGCCTGAATCTTACCAAGACATTTTCGGATCAGAAAGGAAGATTTGACCATGTAAAATTTAAACTCTATAACAGTACAGATGCTTATTATGTAGTGGCAGAGAAGTCGACCGAGAAGGATGGCGTGTATTATGTGACCGGAAAAACGACAGATCCAAAGAAAGCGACCGCTTTTACACCGGCAGCAGCGGATGGAAAACTGATCGTAAATGGTACAGAGGCAGATACCTATCAGCTGACAGAAATTGAGACGGACGATGGATACAATCTGCTGAAAGACCAGATTGTGATCGATATTTCGTCTACGGATCGTGATGTCATTGCTTCTGTAGCCGGAGTGACCGGTATGGATGCGGATGCGGTAAAAGCGATCGTGGAAAATTATCAGGGCGGAATTTATGACGAAAACGGTAATCTGGTCACAGATCAGAAAGATGAGCTGTCTGGCACCAAAGCGGGTGCACCGGAGGTGGAAAATGCCAATGGACGGACGATTGGAAAGACAGATATGTACGTTGGAAAAATTAAGTCCGCAAGTGCAACCGTAGATAATATTTCTGCAAATATGACAGAAGACAATGGAGCCGTGCTGCTGTCTGTTAATAATACAAAAGGCTTTTTACTTCCACAGACAGGTGGAAAAGGAATGTATCTGGTGACGATCCTCGGTGCGGTTGCGGTAGCCGGTGGTTACTGTCTTGTGGTTCGAAAAAAAGAGAGTCATGAAAAATAAGATAAGAAAAGCAGCCGCGTTGTTACTTATTTTCAGCGGAATTTTTCTGGCGGGGTATCCGTGGATCAGCAACTGGCTGTATGGGCGGACGGTAGCATCGGAAGTGAAGGTGTACGAACAGCAGATGAAAGCAGCTGATACCGTGGATACAGAGCGGCAGTGGAGTCTTGCAAGGCAATATAACAAAGCACTTGCGGAATCGGTGGTGGCTTTGACAGATCCGTTTGTTGCCACAGAAGAAACGGAAGGAGCATCCCTGCAGGAACAGTACGAAACTGCATTGTATATCAATGAGGATGGCCTGATGTGTTTTGTGGAAATCCCAAAGATCCAGGTCTATCTTCCGGTCTATCACGGCACATCGGAGCAGGTGTTAAAGCGGGGCGCGGGGCATTTACAAAGCTCTGCGCTTCCGGTGGGGGAGCGTGGCTGCAGACCGGTGATTTCAGCACATTCGGGAATCAGCAATTCTAAAATGTTCAGTGACCTTACCGAACTGGAAAAAGGGGATGTTTTTTTCCTGCATGTGCTGGATCAGGTTTTTTCTTATCGTGTGTGCGATATCCAGGTGATATGGCCGGATGAGACAGAGCAGCTTTTGCCGCGGAAAGACAGGGATTTGGTTTCCCTGCTTACCTGTACACCATATGGGGTGAATACGCATCGACTTGTGGTGACCGGAGAGCGGGAAGAAACGGATGTGACCGGTCTGGAAGAAGATATTGACCATGGAGCAGCCGGAATGCCTGAGGTACTGGAATCAGAGTGGATGAAAAATTACAGGCGGGCGTTAGAGGCAGGTTTTGCAATCATAGCGGGCACGATCGTATGTCATCTGGTGATGCAAAAACGGAGAAAAATGCTGCGGATCCACATTGCAGAAAGAGGCGGTAATGTAGGAAAGGAAGACAGGGATGAATAGAGCAGGGCATATTCGAAAAGCAATTGGAATGTTGCTGATCTTATGTGGAATTCTGGCTGTTTTTCTTCCAAAATTGCAGGCGTTAAAGCTGCAAAAGGACCAGGCAGACGTGATACAAAAATTTCAGGAAGACAGAGCAAGGTCTCAAGGAAATGATGAAATAGAAAACCGTGTATTGTGGGAACAGGTCTGTCAATATAACCGTGAAATTTACGAAAATGGACAGGAAGCATTTACAGATGCACAGATAGCAGAACACAGACCGAAACAGTTGCAGGCTATGGAAACCGATTTGTTTGGATATATTGAGATTCCTGCTATGGACTGCCGACTGCCGCTGTATTTGGGAGCTTCAGAGGAGAATCTGGGACAAGGTGCGGCGGTACTTGGCGGTACGTCCGTTCCCATTGGCGGAAAGAATACGAACAGTGTGATCGCAGGGCATCGTGGCTGGAGAAAAAGCAGGTTTTTTAAAGACATTGAAAAGCTTTCTGCCGGAGATGCGGTATATGTGACGAATCCATGGGAAACACTGGTCTACCGTGTGGAACGGATTGAGGTGATAGAACCCGCAGACAGTGAAAAAGTAAAGATTCAGGAAGAAAAAGATATGATCACGCTGATCACCTGTCATCCCTATCGTTCCGGCGGGAGATACCGCTATGTAGTCTACTGTGTGCGGGATGAAAATGGCGAAGAGAGAGCATAATTTGAACGCAGGTCGCAAAGTGACCATGTTCATGAGCAAGTAGTGAAAGCGGATTGCAAATGTCTGTTTCATAACATAATGAGAAAGAGGCAAATGTCTGCAGTACAAGTTGAAGGAGAAGCTTGGAAAGGAGAGGTGAGAAAATGAAACGAAGTCTGGAAAACAGACATAAAATTTTGGTATGGATGGCAGCCTGTGGCTTGCTGAGTTTGCAGATTTTGCTCCCATGGCATGTCCATGCGGCGGAACCCGACGTGACGTGGAAGAAGGTCACGCAGGGGATCAATGACCATAATTTGTATGTATATGACGGAAATAAAACGGACGCTACAATGTCTTCCCGGGTGCTGGAAAAAACGACAGCCGGAATCTGGGGATATATCGATCAGGGAAGGGTGAAAAATACGGATTCTATTATAACGCCGAACGGAGAGGGCTGGTGGCATGTGGTAAATGGCTGGGTAGACACTTCCAGCGGTATATACAGCACAACGGACGGTACATTTAAGTTTGTAAATGGAAAGTTGGATCGTACAGCGAATGAGACCGTTGAGACCTATCGAAATCAGTATTGTTATCTGGTGGACGGCAAAGTAGATGAGACCTATACCGGGCTTGGCGCAAATGAGAATGGCATTTACTGGTTTATGGATGGAAAAGTAAATGAAACGTATAACAATGTGGTAGAGGATACGATCGGTCTGATAAAAGACGGAGGTTCCATCTATATTCACAACGGCATGTTTGATCCGTCTGCGGAAACCATTGCAAATGATGCGAGCAGCTGGTGGAAAATCCGAAATGGAGTGGTGGATCTGTCTTACAATGGACTGGCCAATAATAAGAATGGGTGGTATTACGTGAAAAACGGAAAAGTGGATTTCAGTTATGATGGCACTGCACAGAATGAGAATGGAATTTGGTATGTTTCGAAGGGAAAAGTAGACACCGGTTTTAACGGACATGCATACGGATACTATTTTACAGGTGGAAAGGCACAGTAAGGAGGAAAAACAGTGAAAAGAAGAATGAAAAAAATCCTGTGTGTGCTCACTGCCTGTGTGTTGACATCCGGCACATTTTTGAATCTGGAGCAGGCTATAACATCTGCCTATGCGTCTGAGGTATCAGAGGAACAGAAAAGTCTGGTCACGCAGGAAAATTTCGATAAAGAAGCTGCGGAACGTATGGAAAGTGAGAAATCTGCTCAGGATAACAGTGAAGCGGAAAATGCAGGGAAATCTGCAGACCATACCGATAACAGTGAAATGGAAAAACCAGGAAAAGATGTGGATGCCGCAGGAAACTCTGCAAAAGAGATTCTGGATCTTATGGGTGCAGATGAGCCGCTCGCTGTGAAGCTTCATATTAATGACTGGGGAGCGGCAAGGGCGGTTCAGCGGATGCTTATGACAAAAAGTACGGAGAAATTATTTGCGGCATATTATCCGGATGATACGTTTAATTGTCAGGAGTCTTTTTTGTACCTTGATAAAGAGTGGGCCTGGTGCATGGAACCATCAGAAGTGGTTGGAAATGTGGGCAGTGGCGTATATTATGCGGTGGCGGAAAAAGGTGATGCCGCGCAGTGGATGAAAAATAAATATGGCTGGAGCTGGGCAAAGATCAACAATCTGGCGAAAGCCATTTATCTGGCAAAAGTTCAGTATAAGGATGACGGTATGTGCGCGTATGTTCTGGTGCAGAATCTGATCTGGTCCCAGATCACAGCCAGTGAAAGTCTCGCAGATACAGGATATTATCTGTTGACGAACGGAGCTGGAAATACGACTTATGTCTGTGAACATCTGAACACAAAAGACAAGGTAAAAGCTGCGATCGCGGATGTGTGGAAACAGGTGAATACTTATCACAGAATGCCTTCTTTTGACAAACAGACCATACATGTGACGGCCGGACAATCCTACTGGATCCCGGATACAAACGGTGTGGTGAATGATGTGACATTTAGTTCACCATCCGGGCTGCAGATTTCAAAAGGCTGGGATGGAAGTAACGTTGGAATCTGGATAAGAGCAGATGCGGCAATGGAAGGACGTTCTGTAAATGCAGCATTTACAAAACACACGATCCCGGCAGGCGAAGAAGGCGTGCTCATTTATGATTCCACAGATATCAAACGTCAGACACTTGGACTATGGTCTGGGGCGATCACACCGGATTATGGTGCGTTTCGCGTGACGGTGGACAGCAATGACTATTTGAATGCTCACTATAAAGCCCGCGAGGCAGTATCACCTTCCTTTGATATTCATATAGAAAAAACAGATGCTGATACAGGAAAGTATCTTTCCGGTGCAGTATTTGATATTTATATGGATGGGGTAAAAGCTGCATCCGTTACGACGGATAAGGATGGAAAGGCGGCCTATCACTGGAGAGGAGATGTGCTGTATACTTCTTATTATGAAGATACACAGCCGGTTAAGGATTACAGTGAGTGGGAAAACGCATATGCTACGGCCAGAAAAAATGTAAAACAGAAGGCTGCGGATGCACTTGCGGATCTGAAAACACAGACAACCCATACATGGAAAGTGGTGGAGAGCCAGGCACCGGACGGCTATGAAGTAAATGATACTGCCTGGGAACAGACATTTGATCTGAATACAGAAGCAGTAGAGGTAGATTATTCGGATGGTGGAACAAATGGCTATCTGAAAGTAAAGAAAGTTTCTGAAAATCCAGGAATTACAGACGGAAATGAAAACTACAGTCTGGAAGGTGCAGTGTATGGTATTTATAAAACTGCAGATGATGCAAAGAAGAACCTGAACTGTCTTGGAACATTGACAACAGACGCAGAGGGAACGTCAGAGGAGACGGAAGTAAGCGCGGGAACTTATTATGTAAAAGAAGTAACAGCACCAGATGGGTATGAACTGTGCAGTGAGAAGGAAAATGCACAGGCGGAAGCTGGTATTCATACGGTACAGGTGAAATCTAATGAGACAACAACCTTTACCTGTAAGGAAAAACCAGGGGATAATCCGTTGGCGTTAGTGCTGCAGAAACTGGATCAAAGAACCGGTTCGGTATCCGCATCCGGAACAGCTTCTGTCAGAGGTGCGATCTTTGAACTGAGTTATTATGCAAATACAGAGGGAACGGTTGATTCTGCGGTCAGAAAATGGTATTTTAAAACAGATGAAAACGGAACTTTTTCCTGTAATGAAGATCAGCAGGTTGTGAAAAAGTATCAGACAAATACAGGAGATGTATTTCAGTCAGATGCATTTTATAAGGATACAGACGGGAAAACGGTATATCCCATCGGAACCTATCAGATCCGGGAAGTGAGTGCACCACTGTATTTCCAAAAGGCAGGTTATATGCATTTTGTGACAAATAAAACGGAAAATGCAGATGTTGCAGAGGGACTTACCGCAGTGATCCGTCAGGAAACAAATGGCGGAAAGACACAGGTTTATGATGGTAACCGGCTTACGGATGGAAAAATCGAGGCGGCCAATCTGAAGGTGGAAGCATATGATGAACCACAGTATGGAAGTGTTACTATATATAAAGAAGAAACAGATGGAAGCAGAAAACATCTGCCAGGGGTAACTTTTAAAATGACCGGTCAGACAGATGGTACAGAGTATGAGGCACAGACGGATGCAGATGGCAAGATTGTCTGGAATCAGCTTGTTTCTCAGAAGTATGTGCTCACAGAAGTTCAGACTGTAGATGGAAAGAGTCTGCTGAAAGAGCCGATCGAAGTGACACTTCCTATGGAAATGACCTGGGAGGAGATTCAGAAAAACGGCGCAGATCCGGCGCAGGCTGTATTTGACGAGGTTTCCGGAAAATACTGCTTTTATAATGTAAGCTTTACAGTCGGTAACAGTGTAACTTTTGATATGCCGGTGACAGGTGGAACTTCTGACGGAAGTTACATGATACTGATCTGTGGTCTGGCTGCGGCAGCATCAGGTGTTTTTATTCTGCTGAGGAGAAGCAGCCGGAAGTATCATAAAAATGAAAAAATATAAACAATAAAAAAACAGAAAAAGAGGTTGACGAAGACTTGCTTCCTATGCTATAGTAGATGGGCGATGGAAGTAGGTCTTTTTTTTATGCCTAAAATTGAATGTACATGATTTTTCATGGACAAACAGTTGCAAAGAAAATTAATGGAGGTGGAAAGTTGTGCGCGTAAAGATTACATTGGCATGCACAGAGTGCAAACAGCGTAATTACAACCTGACTAAGGATAAGAAAGCTCATCCTGAAAGAATGGAAGTAAACAAGTATTGCAAATTCTGTAGAAAGCATACATTACACAAAGAAACCAAATAATCCGGCGATGCAAAGGATGTGACAAACATGGAAGAAACCAAGAAAAATGATGTTCAGAAAAAGAGCTGGTTCACAGGTCTGAAAGCTGAATTCCAGAAAATTGTCTGGCTGGACAAAAAGTCACTTGGGAAACAGACAGTAGCAGTACTTGTTGTTTCCGTAATCCTGGGTGCAATTGTCGCGGTGCTGGATCTCGGCATCCAGTATGGTGTTGATTTCCTTGTAAATCTGTAGGAAGGCAAAGGTGAGTTTTTATGGCTGAGGCGAACTGGTATGTGGTTCATACTTATTCCGGATATGAGAATAAGGTAAAAGCAGACATTGAGAAAACAATTGAAAACAGACATCTGGAGGATGAGATCCTTGAGGTTCGGATTCCGATGCAGGATGTTGTTGAATTGAAGAACGGTGCGAAAAAGCAGGTTCAGAAAAAAATGTTTCCTGGATATGTGCTCATCAATATGGTGATGAATGATGACACTTGGTATGTTGTCAGAAATACCAGAGGCGTTACCGGATTTGTTGGTCCGGGATCCAAGCCGGTGCCACTCACGGAAGCTGAGATGAGACCATTGGGAATCAAAGAAGAAAAAGTGGTAGTCGACTTCAAAGAAGGCGATACTGTTACGATCATTGGTGGTGTTTGGAAAGATACCGTTGGTGTGATCCAGAGCATGAATGAGAGCAAACAGATCGTGACTATCAATGTAGAGCTTTTCGGTCGCGAAACACCGGTAGAAATAAGTTTCGCAGAAGTGAAGAAAATGTAAGCGTAAGTAAAGGAACGATTACGAAAAATTCAAAGGAGGCAATCTCAAATGGCAAAGAAAGTAGAAGGATATATCAAACTGCAGATTCCTGCTGGTAAAGCTACACCGGCTCCTCCAGTTGGTCCTGCACTTGGACAGCATGGCGTAAACATCGTAGAGTTTACAAAACAGTTCAACGCAAAAACAGCTGATCAGGGTGATCTGATCATCCCTGTAGTAATTACAGTATATGCAGACAGAAGCTTCAGCTTCGTTACAAAAACTCCGCCAGCACCGGTTCTGATCAAGAAAGCTTGCGGAATCAAATCTGGTTCAGGCGTACCGAACAAAACCAAAGTAGCAACAATCACAAAAGCTCAGATCAAAGAGATCGCAGAGCTGAAAATGCCAGACTTAAATGCAGCATCCTTAGAGAGCGCTATGAGCATGATCGAAGGAACAGCAAGAAGTATGGGTGTTACTGTAGCTGAGGACTAATTAACGAAAATAAGTGGGAGGGTCCTCTCCCGATACAACCACAGGAGGTTATAATTCATGAAAAGAGGAAAAAGATATGTCGATAGCGTAAAGAAAATCGACAGAACAGTTCAGTATGAAAGTGCAGATGCAATCAAACTTGTAAAAGAGAACGCTACAGCAAAGTTTGACGAGACCATCGAACTTCACATCCGTACAGGTTGTGATGGACGTCACGCTGAGCAGCAGATCCGTGGTGCTGTTGTACTGCCGCACGGAACAGGTAAAACAGTTCGTGTACTTGTATTCGCTAAAGGTACAAAAGTAGACGAGGCTCAGGCAGCAGGCGCTGATTTCGTAGGTGGCGAGGAATTAATTCCGAAGATCCAGAACGAAGGATGGCTTGATTTTGACGTAGTAGTAGCTACACCGGATATGATGGGTGTTGTTGGACGTCTCGGACGTGTACTTGGACCGAAAGGTTTAATGCCAAACCCGAAAGCTGGTACAGTAACTATGGATGTTACAAAAGCGATCAACGATATTAAAGCAGGTAAGATTGAGTACAGACTGGACAAAACAAATATTATCCATGTGCCAATTGGAAAAGCATCCTTTACAGAAGAGCAATTAGCGGACAACTTCCAGACCCTTATGGATGCCATCATCAAAGCAAGACCAAGCGCATTAAAAGGTCAGTACCTGAAGAGCGTAACAATGACTTCTACAATGGGACCTGGTGTTAAATTAAACACTGCTAAATATGTGTAAAAAGTTTTGAATTGTTGTTGACATCGAAATGATACAATGATATAATTGCACTGTTGTGTGAAAATGCAACGGTGTGTAATCGAAAGATTACAAAATTGCCGAAGACAGCAGGTGCCAGTATGGCATAAACGCAGAACCTGCCGAGGGAATTTACAAAACAGTTTAATGTTTGTGTAAAAAAGAATTTTCTCCCTCTGTCTGCGTGGCAGAGGGATTTTTATGTAGCATGGAAAGTGAGTGCTTCCTATGTGAATGGATTCCCGTTTTCGTCTGAGGAAACAAAATTTAAGAAGGAGGTGCACGATTCGTGGCAAAAGTAGAACTGAAACAGCCTATCGTTCAGGAAATCGCAGCTCAGATTGATGGTGCACAGTCTGTAGTAGTTGTAGACTACCGTGGACTTACCGTATCTGAGGATACACAGTTACGTAAAGAATTAAGAGAAGCTGGTGTTTCTTACAAAGTTTATAAGAACACATTAATGAATTTCGCATTCAAAGGCACTGATTTTGAAGCACTTGCACCGGTTCTTGAGGGACCAAGTGCAATTGCAATCTCAAAAGAAGATGCAACAGCTCCGGCAAGAATTCTTGCAAAATTTGCTAAAACAGCTCCGGCACTCGAGATCAAAGCTGGTGTTGTAGAAGGCGATTATTATGATGCAGCAGGAATGCAGACAATCGCAAGCATTCCGTCCAGACAGGATCTTCTTTCCAAATTACTTGGAAGTATCCAGTCTCCGATCACAAACTTCGCTCGCGTTATCAATCAGATTGCAGAGCAGGGTGGTGCTGCAAACTGCGAGCCAGCAGCTGCTGAAGAGACAGCAGAGGAAGCTCCGGCCGCAGAAGAGACTCCGGCAGAGTAATCCGGATACAAAGCTGCAAATGACAGCTTAAGGTTAGAAAATTAAAAGATGAAAATATCGAAAAATTGGAGGTAAAAAGTAATGGCAAAATTAACAACCGCAGAATTTATTGAAGCGATTAAAGAGTTAACTGTTTTAGAGTTAAATGACCTTGTAAAAGCATGTGAAGAAGAGTTTGGCGTATCTGCAGCAGCAGGCGTTGTGGTTGCAGCAGCAGGCGGAGACGCAGCTGGCGCAGCTGAAGAGAAAACAGAGTTCGACGTTGAGTTAACAGAGGTTGGCCCGAACAAAGTTAAAGTTATCAAAGTTGTTCGTGAGTTAACAGGCTTAGGATTAAAAGAAGCTAAAGCTGTTGTTGACGAGGCTCCGAAGATGGTTAAAGAGGGTGCTGACAAAGCAGAAGCTGAGGATATCAAAGCTAAACTTGAGGCTGAAGGCGCTAAAGTTACTCTTAAATAATTTTATCCGAATTATTTACACCAACCGGGAAACCGGTTGGTGTTTTTTTATACCACAAAAATGATGCCAAAAAAGTAAAAATAATCCTTGACTTGGTAAAAATACTATGCTACTATGATAAATGCACTATTGTGGTTTGATGGGGCTTATTGCGCCCTTTTCAGGGATAGAAAAAGAAAACGAGAGGTGAAGCGTCAATGGAGAAAAACAGGATACGTCCGGTCATAAACGGAAAAAGTTTGCGTATGAGTTATTCGAGACAAAAAGAGGTTCTGGAAATGCCAAACCTGATTGAGGTTCAGAAGAATTCCTACAATTGGTTTTTGGAAGAAGGCCTTAAAGAAGTGTTTGCGGATATTTCGCCGATTGCTGATTACAGTGGACATCTGAGTCTGGAATTTACAGATTTCACATTGTGTGAGAAGGATGTAAAATATTCCATTCCAGAGTGTAAAGAGCGTGATGCGACATATGCAGCTCCTTTAAAAGTAAAGGTAAGACTTTATAATAAAGAAGCAGACGAGATCAATGAGCATGAAATCTTCATGGGTGATCTGCCGCTGATGACAGAGACTGGTACATTTGTAATTAACGGTGCTGAACGTGTAATTGTAAGTCAGCTTGTTCGTTCCCCGGGTATTTATTATGGAATTGCCCATGATAAGATTGGAAAAGAACTGTATTCCTGTACTGTTATTCCAAACCGTGGTGCATGGTTGGAATATGAGACAGACTCCAATGATGTCTTCTACGTTCGTGTAGACCGTACACGTAAAGTGCCGATCACAGTATTGATCCGTGCACTTGGTATTGGTACAAACCAGGAAATTATCGATCTGTTTGGTGAGGAACCAAAGATTATTGCAAGTTTTGGTAAAGACGTTTCTACAAACTATCAGGAAGGTCTTTTAGAGTTATACAAAAAAATCCGTCCGGGTGAGCCGCTGTCTGTAGAAAGTGCAGAGAGCCTTATCATGGCGATGTTCTTCGACCCGAGAAGATATGATCTGGCTAAGGTCGGAAGATATAAATTCAATAAGAAATTAATGCTGAAAAATCGCATCAACGGACATGTACTGGCAGAGGATGTTGCAGATCCGAGCACAGGTGAGGTTCTGGCAGAGGCAGGTCAGAAAGTTGACCGTGAGCTGGCAGATGCAATCCAGAATGCAGCAGTTCCTTATGTATGGATTCAGACAGAGGAGAGAAATGTAAAAGTTCTGTCCAGCATGATGGTAGATCTTCGTCATTATGTAGATGTGGATCCGGAAGAACTGGGTGTTCATGAGCTGGTTTACTATCCGGTTCTGGCACAGATTCTGGAAGATAATACAGATATCGAGGATATCAAAGAAGCAATTCGCAGAAATATCCACGATCTGATTCCGAAACATATTACAAAAGAAGACATTCTTGCTTCTATTAACTATAACATGCATCTGGAGTACGGTATCGGAAACGATGACGATATCGATCACCTCGGAAACCGTCGTATCCGTGCGGTAGGAGAGCTGCTTCAGAACCAGTACAGAATTGGTCTTTCCCGTCTGGAGAGAGTAGTTCGTGAGAGAATGACAACACAGGATCTTGAGACAATCACACCGCAGAGTCTGATCAATATTAAACCTGTTACAGCTGCAGTCAAAGAGTTCTTTGGTTCTTCCCAGCTGTCACAGTTCATGGATCAGAATAACCCGCTGGGTGAGCTGACTCATAAACGTCGTCTGTCTGCATTAGGACCAGGTGGTCTGTCCAGAGATCGTGCAGGATTCGAGGTTCGAGATATTCATTACTCTCATTACGGAAGAATGTGTCCGGTAGAGACACCTGAGGGACCGAACATCGGTCTGATCAACTCCCTTGCATCTTATGCGAGAATTAATGAGTATGGTTTCGTAGAGGCACCATACCGTAAAATTGATAAATCAGATCCTAAGAACCCGCGTGTAACAGATGAAGTTGTATACATGACAGCGGATGAAGAGGATAATTACCACGTAGCACAGGCGAATGAGAAACTGGATGAGAACGGATACTTCGTTCGTAATTCCGTATCTGGTCGATTCAGAGAAGAGACACAGGAGTACGACAAGACATTATTTGATTACATGGATGTATCTCCGCAGATGGTATTCTCAGTTGCTACAGCATTGATCCCGTTCCTTGAGAACGATGATGCGAACCGTGCGCTGATGGGAGCAAACATGCAGCGTCAGGCCGTACCGCTTCTGACTACAGAGGCACCAGTTGTTGGTACAGGTATGGAGCCGAAGGCAGCCGTTGACTCTGGTGTTTGTGTTGTTGCAAAACGTGCCGGTGTGATCGAACGCGCTTGCTCCAACGAAATTACAATCAAATACGATGATGACGGAAGCAGAGAGACAATCAAACTGACAAAGTTCTCTCGAAGCAACCAGTCTAACTGTTATAACCAGAGACCAATCGTATTTAAAGGCAACCATGTAGAGGTAGGGCAGGTTATCGCTGATGGTCCTTCTACTGCAAATGGTGAGCTTGGCCTTGGTAAGAACCCGCTGATCGGATTCATGACCTGGGAAGGTTATAACTACGAGGATGCTGTACTGTTAAGTGAGCGTCTGGTTCAGGATGATGTTTACACATCTATCCATATTGAAGAATATGAAGCAGAAGCGCGTGATACAAAACTCGGACCGGAAGAGATCACAAGAGATGTTCCGGGTGTCGGCGATGACGCACTGAAAGATCTGGATGAGAGAGGGATTATCCGTATCGGTGCTGAGGTTCGTGCCGGTGATATTCTGGTTGGTAAAGTAACTCCGAAGGGAGAGACAGAGCTGACAGCAGAAGAGAGACTGCTTCGCGCAATCTTCGGCGAGAAAGCAAGAGAAGTACGTGATACTTCCTTAAAAGTACCGCATGGTGAATATGGTATCGTTGTTGACGCAAAAGTATTTACACGTGAAAATGGTGATGAGTTATCACCGGGTGTAAACCAGGCAGTTCGTATCTACATCGCTCAGAAGAGAAAAATCTCTGTTGGTGATAAGATGGCTGGTCGTCATGGTAACAAGGGTGTCGTTTCCCGTGTACTTCCGGTAGAGGATATGCCGTTCCTTCCGAATGGACGTCCGCTGGATATTGTATTAAATCCGCTGGGTGTACCTTCCCGAATGAATATCGGACAGGTGCTGGAGATTCATCTGAGCCTTGCTGCAAAAGCACTTGGATTTAATGTGGCAACACCAATTTTTGCCGGTGCAAAAGAGACCGATATCATGGATACTCTGGATCTGGCAAATGATTATGTAAACTTAACATGGGAAGAGTTCAAAGAGAAACATGAGGAAGAGTTACTTCCGGAAGTTCTTGATTATCTGTATGAAAACAGAGATCACCGTGAACTGTGGAAAGGTGTTCCGATTGCCCGTGATGGTAAAGTAAGACTGCGTGATGGACGTACCGGTGAGTACTTTGACAGCCCGGTAACAATCGGACACATGCATTACCTGAAACTGCATCATCTGGTAGACGATAAGATCCATGCACGTTCTACCGGTCCTTACTCCCTCGTTACACAGCAGCCTCTGGGTGGTAAAGCTCAGTTCGGTGGACAGCGTTTCGGAGAGATGGAGGTATGGGCACTTGAGGCTTATGGTGCAGCATACACACTGCAGGAGATCCTGACAGTAAAATCTGATGATGTGATCGGACGTGTAAAAACTTACGAAGCAATCATCAAAGGTGATAATATTCCTGAGCCGGGTATTCCGGAGTCCTTCAAGGTACTGTTAAAAGAGTTACAGTCTCTTGGTCTGGATGTAACACTGGAAGACGAAAATGGCGAGGAAGTAAAACTGCTTGAAACAAGCGAATATGGAAATACAGACCTGAATGCGATCATTTCCGGAGACAGAAACTTCAACTACGAAGAGAAAGAGTCCTTCGGAGCAATGGGATTCTCAAAACAGGAATTCAATGAAAATGAAGAACTGGTAGATGTAGAGGAAGAGCAGGATGACTCTGACACAGATGATTTCATGGAAGAGTTTGATGATAGCATTCTTGATGAAGAATAAGAGGAAGGAGCGTTGTAAATGCCAGAAACAAACAGTAAAGAAGTCGGCACAAACATAGCGTTCGATGGTATCCGCATCGGACTGGCTTCACCGGAAAAAATATTGGAATGGTCCCGGGGCGAAGTAAAAAAACCGGAAACCATTAACTATAGAACTTTAAAACCAGAAAAAGATGGTTTGTTCTGTGAGCGTATTTTCGGACCGAGCAAGGACTGGGAATGCCACTGCGGAAAATACAAAAAAATCCGTTATAAAGGCGTTGTCTGCGACCGATGTGGTGTTGAAATTACAAAATCTAACGTACGTAGAGAACGTATGGGACATATTGAGCTGGCAGCTCCGGTATCTCATATCTGGTACTTCAAAGGTATTCCGAGCCGTATGGGCTTAATCCTTGATATTTCTCCTCGTACACTGGAGAAAGTTCTGTATTTTGCTTCTTACATCGTACTTGACAAAGGCGAGACAGACCTGCAGTATAAGCAGGTTCTGTCCGAGGCAGAATATCAGGAAGCATATGAAAAATATGGAAATACTTTCCGTGTCGGCATGGGTGCAGAGTCCATCAAAGAACTTCTGGAATCCATCGACCTTGAGAAAGATTCCGCAGAACTGAAAGCTGCATTAAAGACAGCTACAGGTCAGAAACGTGCAAGAATCATCAAGAGACTGGAAGTTGTAGAAGCTTTCCGTGAGTCCGGTAACAGACCGGAGTGGATGATCATGACTGTTATCCCGGTTATCCCACCAGATTTACGTCCGATGGTACAGCTGGATGGTGGCCGTTTCGCAACATCCGATCTGAATGATCTGTATCGTCGAATCATCAACCGTAACAACCGTCTGAGAAGACTGTTAGAGCTTGGAGCACCGGATATCATCGTTCGTAATGAGAAACGTATGCTTCAGGAAGCTGTAGACGCCCTGATCGATAACGGACGTCGTGGCAGACCGGTTACAGGACCTGGTAACAGAGCATTAAAATCTCTTTCCGATATGCTGAAAGGTAAAGGCGGACGTTTCCGTCAGAACCTGCTCGGTAAACGTGTTGACTACTCAGGACGTTCCGTAATCGTAGTAGGACCGGAATTAAAGATTTATCAGTGTGGTCTTCCGAAAGAAATGGCCATCGAGCTGTTCAAACCGTTCGTTATGAAAGAACTGGTTGCAAACGGAACTGCACACAATATTAAAAGTGCAAAGAAAATGGTAGAGAAACTTCAGACAGAAGTATGGGACGTTCTGGAAGAAGTTATCAAAGAGCATCCGGTTATGCTGAACCGTGCTCCTACACTGCACAGACTTGGTATTCAGGCATTTGAGCCGATCCTTGTAGAAGGTAAAGCGATCAAGCTTCATCCGCTTGTTTGTACCGCTTACAATGCCGATTTCGATGGTGACCAGATGGCTGTCCATCTTCCGCTTTCCGTGGAAGCTCAGGCAGAGTGCCGTTTCATGTTACTGTCTCCGAACAACCTGTTAAAACCGTCTGATGGTGGTCCGGTAGCCGTTCCTTCTCAGGATATGGTTCTTGGTATTTACTATCTGACACAGGAGAGACCGGGAAGCATCGGTGAAGGTCACTACTTCAAGAACTTGAATGAGGCAATTCTTGCATACGAGAACGGATATGTAAAATTACATTCCAGAATCCATGTACGTGTGACAAAGAAAATGCCGGATGGCACAGAAAAGACAGGAACTGTTGAGTCTACACTTGGACGTTTCATCTTCAATGAAATCCTTCCACAGGATCTTGGATTTGTAGACAGAAGCAAACCAGAAAATGATCTGGTACTGGAAGTAGATTTCCACGTTGGTAAAAAAGGTCTGAAACAGATCCTTGAGAAAGTTATCAACATTCACGGAGCTACAACCACAGCAGAAGTTCTGGATGATATTAAAGCAATGGGTTATAAGTACTCTACAAGAGCTGCTATGACCGTATCTATTTCCGATATGACAGTCCCGGAGAAGAAACCGGCACTGATCAAACAGGCTCAGGATACTGTAGATCTTATTACAAAGAACTACAAACGTGGACTTATCACAGAGGAAGAGCGTTACAAAGAGGTTGTTGAGACATGGAAAGAGACCGATGATGAGCTTACACAGGAACTGTTATCCGGACTTGATAAATACAACAACATCTTCATGATGGCTGACTCCGGAGCCCGTGGTTCTGATAAACAGATCAAACAGCTGGCTGGTATGCGTGGTTTGATGGCTGATACAACTGGTAAAACAATCGAGCTGCCGATCAAATCAAACTTCCGTGAGGGACTTGACGTACTGGAGTACTTCATGTCTGCCCATGGAGCTCGTAAAGGTATGTCCGATACAGCGCTTCGTACCGCCGATTCCGGATACCTGACAAGACGTCTGGTAGACGTATCTCAGGATCTGATCATTCGTGAGACAGATTGCTGCAAAGACAGAAGTGAGATCGCTGGTATGTACGTAAGTGCATTCATGGATGGCAAAGAGGAAATCGAGAGTCTTCAGGAGCGTATCACAGGACGTTTTGCATGCGAAGATATCTGCGATGCAGATGGAAACGTAATTGTTGCAGCAAACCATATGATCACACCGAAACGTGCAGCTCTGGTTATGAGCAAAGGTGTAGATGAAAACGGAGAGCCGCTTGAGAAAGTAAAAATCCGTACAATCCTTACCTGCCGTTCCAAAGTCGGTGTTTGTGCAAAATGCTACGGTGCAAACATGGCAACCGGTCAGGCCGTACAGGTTGGCGAGGCAGTTGGTATTATCGCTGCTCAGTCCATCGGTGAGCCTGGTACACAGCTTACAATGCGTACATTCCATTCGGGTGGTGTTGCCGGTGATGATATCACACAGGGTCTTCCTCGTGTCGAGGAGCTTTTTGAGGCAAGAAAACCGAAAGGACTTGCTATCATCACAGAGTTCGCTGGTGTTGCTACTATTAAAGATACAAAGAAAAAACGTGAGATCATCGTTACAAGCCCGGAGACAGGTGAGACAAAAGCTTACCTTATCCCTTACGGTTCCAGAATCAAGATCACAGATGGTGCATTCCTTGAAGCTGGTGATGAGCTTACCGAAGGTAGCGTAAATCCGCATGATATCCTGAAGATCAAAGGTGTTCGTGCAGTTCAGGATTACATGCTTCAGGAAGTTCAGCGTGTATACCGTCTGCAGGGTGTAGAAATCAACGATAAGCACGTTGAGGTTATCGTTCGTCAGATGCTGAAGAAGATCCGTATCGAGAATAACGGAGATTCTGATTTCCTGCCAGGAACAATGGTGGACTTCCTTGATTATGAGGAAGAAAACGAGAAACTGGCTGCAGAAGGAAAAGAGTCTGCAGAAGGAAAACAGGTACTGCTTGGTATTACCAAAGCTTCCCTGGCTACAAACTCATTCCTGTCAGCTGCATCCTTCCAGGAGACAACAAAAGTTCTGACAGAGGCAGCAATCAAAGGTAAGATTGATCCGTTGATCGGTCTGAAAGAAAACGTAATCATCGGTAAACTGATTCCGGCCGGAACAGGTATGAAGAGATATCGTTCTATCCGCCTGGATTCTGATATTGATGAGAATGCAGAGATCGATGCAGAAGATCTGCTTGGTGAAGATCTGTTAGCTGATGGCGCAGATGTTGAAACAGCAGAAACTGAAGCAGAGGCTGTTGCAACTGAGACAGAAGAAGCTGCAGAAGCAGAAGAAACTGTAACAGAAGAATAAAAAACAGTAAATAAATGATTATAATATAGAAGACGGTGCCGCAGGGCATCGTCTTCTAGTTATGTAACTGCCAGAAATCCCGCATTAATTGGTGAATTTTTGCAATAATAGACTCTTTTGTAAAAGAAAAGTGTTGTATATGTATAAAAACAGAAAAATCGGGAAAAATCAGAAAATACGCTTGACAATAACGGGGACAATCACTATACTATTTTAGTGTGCATAAAAGCGCACAAGGAACTTTTTACAAAATATACAGGAGGTGAATAGAATGCCAACATTTAACCAGTTAGTAAGAAAAGGTCGTCAGACATCTGCTAAAAAATCTACAGCACCTGCATTACAGAAAGGTT
Organism: Dysosmobacter segnis; assembly: GCA_963659325.1. Taxonomy (GTDB): domain Bacteria; phylum Bacillota; class Clostridia; order Lachnospirales; family Lachnospiraceae; genus Eubacterium_I. The sequence goes on along the minus strand of CAVKTR010000033.1, from coordinate 2,175 downwards.
ACAACTCTTTACAGAAAAAACCTACAGATGCAGCTTCTCCGCAGAAGAGAGGTGTTTGTACAGCAGTTAAGACTGCAACCCCGAAAAAACCTAACTCAGCTCTTAGAAAAATCGCCAGAGTTCGTCTTTCTAACGGAATCGAAGTAACAAGCTACATTCCGGGTGAAGGTCACAACTTACAGGAGCATAGCGTTGTTCTGATCCGTGGTGGTCGTGTAAAAGACTTACCAGGTACAAGATACCATATCATCAGAGGAACACTGGATACAGCAGGCGTAGCAAACAGACGTCAGGCTCGTTCCAAATACGGCGCTAAGAGACCGAAAGCAGGCAAATAGGACCTGTAAAAGACCAATAGTATCACAAACAGAACTATTGTAAGTGTTGGAATTCTTTTTATCGACGATAACAGATAAAGACAGATGTTCCCAGCATGAACACATTAGAAAGACACATGTGAGTACCGTTGAATTAATCGATTAAGAAACTGCTGTGAAAGACAGCAAGCCAAGACCATGATTAAGGAGGGAAGTACCGTGCCACGTAAAGGACATAATCAGAAAAGAGAAGTTTTAGCAGATCCTATGTACAATAACGTAGTAGTTACAAAACTTATCAACAACATCATGTTAGATGGTAAGAAAGGTGTAGCTCAGAAAATTGTATACGGAGCTTTTGATCGTGTTGCAGAGAAAACCGGAAGACCGGCTATCGAAGTATTCGAAGAGGCTATGAACAACGTTATGCCTGTACTTGAAGTAAAGGCTAGACGTATCGGTGGTGCAACATATCAGGTACCGATCGAAGTAAGACCGGACAGACGTCAGACACTTGGACTGCGTTGGTTAACAATGTTCTCCAGAAAAAGAGGAGAGAAAACAATGGCAGACAGACTGGCAAATGAGATTATGGATGCAGCTAACAATACAGGCGCATCTGTAAAACGTAAAGAAGACATGCACAAGATGGCAGAAGCAAACAAAGCATTCTCCCATTTCAGATTCTAAGAGGAGGAAATCACCATGGCAGGAAGAGAATATCCGCTTGAGAGAACCAGAAATATTGGTATCATGGCTCATATCGATGCAGGTAAAACTACATTGACAGAGCGTATCCTTTATTATACTGGTATTAACTATAAAATTGGTGATACTCATGAAGGTACTGCTACCATGGACTGGATGGAGCAGGAGCAGGAGAGAGGTATCACAATTACTTCAGCTGCTACAACATGCCACTGGACACCGCAGAAAGAAAATAAACCTGCACCGGGTGCTAAAGAGTACCGTATCAACATCATCGATACTCCAGGTCACGTTGACTTTACAGTAGAAGTAGAGCGTTCCCTTCGTGTACTGGATGGCGCCGTTGGTGTCTTCTGTGCAAAGGGTGGTGTAGAGCCTCAGTCAGAGAACGTATGGCGTCAGGCAGACACATACAATGTACCGCGTATGGCATTCATCAATAAGATGGATATCCTTGGCGCAAACTTCTACGGAGCAGTAGATCAGATTCGTGAGCGTTTAGGTAAAAACGCAATCTGCTTACAGCTTCCGATCGGAAAAGAAGATGATTTCAAAGGAATCATTGATTTGTTCGAGATGCAGGCTTATATCTACAACGATGAGAAAGGTGAGGATATCAGCATTGAGCCGATTCCGGAAGATATGCAGGATGAGGCAGAACTTTACCATGAAGAGTTAGTAGAGAAAATCTGCGAGTTAGATGATGATCTGACAATGATGTATCTGGAAGGCGAAGAGCCGTCCGTTGAGCAGTTGAAAGCTGTTTTAAGAAAAGCTACATGTGAGTGTACAGCTGTGCCGGTTTGCTGTGGTACTGCCTACAGGAACAAAGGTGTACAGAAAATGCTGGATGCTGTTGTAGAATTTATGCCGGCACCGACAGATATCCCGGCAATCAAGGGTGTGGATCTGGATGGAAATGAGATTGAGAGACATTCATCTGATGATGAGCCATTCTCTGCTCTGGCATTCAAGATTATGACAGACCCGTTCGTTGGAAAACTTGCATTCTTCCGTGTATATTCCGGTACAATGAATTCCGGTTCTTACGTGTTGAATGCAACAAAAGATAAAAAAGAGCGTGTTGGACGTATTCTTCAGATGCACGCTAACAAGAGAACTGAACTGGACAAAGTTTACTCAGGTGATA
>CAVKTR010000032.1:0-35204 GCA_963659325.1 Dysosmobacter segnis | reverse complement strand
GGCTATGGAAACCTACCTTGGTAACAAGGCAAGGCGCTGTGGTCTTAGCCTACAACATTCAAAGGGAGGAACTGTTGCCGAGTGAAAAGGCATTTGCTTATCGGATGAAACTGGAGGCAATGAAGAGGCAGGGAAGTCGTACAGATTTAACTTTGTCTCAAAATGAGACGAAGTTGAGATCTGATGAAGTGTTAAGCAAACAAGTAGGAGAAAGCCGAGCTCAGGTTCAGCGGTATATACGATTAACAGAGTTAATCCCAGACCTACTTGACTTGGTAGATGCTAAAAAACTGAATTTTACAATCGCGGTTGATATTTCTTACATAGACAAGAAAATTCAGAAATGGATTTATGAGTATATCAGGGACACTGGATTTATAAAGCAAAATCAGATTTCTGCATTAAGGGAGCAACTGAAAGTAGGATCAGTCAATCAGGTGGGTATGCTTACAATTTTTAATAAGTGTATGATGGTCAAGAATGAACCGAGAACCATTACATTTTCAGAAAAGAAGCTGACAAAATATTTCCCAGATACATATACCGCGGAGGATATGGAACGGGTAATAGAATCTTTACTGGAAAAATGGATGCAGGAACAGAACGTATAAATTTGAATAAGACGAAGAGATAAAGATACAGAAGTTTAGAATTCGGACTTCTGAGCAGAAAACGAAAGGAGGAACGTATGGAGAAAAAAATGACATTTCACTATTTTTACGGAACAGAAGCTGATCAGTTCAGCTTCTACCGTATCCCAAAAGCATTATTTACCGATGATTATTTTAAGAATTTATCCAGTGATGCTAAGATTTTATATGGATTGATGTTGGATCGTATGTCACTGTCTATCAAAAATCAGTGGTTTGATGATCAAAACAGAGCATATATTTATTTTTCCATTGAAGATATCATGGAATTACTGAATTGTGGCAGAAATAAGGCAATCAAATCCATGCAGGAACTGGATGATGAGACAGGAATCGGTCTGATTGAGAAACGCAGACAGGGATTTGGCAAGGTTAATATTATCTATGTAAAATCATTTATGCCAGGGCATACAAAGACAGAAAAACAGGAAATAGAACAGGTAGAGTTTACAAAACAAACTTCTGGTGAAGAAATGCAGTCCGCAGAAGTTTCAAATGTAAACTTCAAAAAGTCCCAAAAACAAACTTCAAGAAGTCCCGAAAATAAACTTCTAGAAGTTTACATTTCAAACCCTAATAATACTAATCTTAGTGATACTGAAATGAATGAGAATAAATCTGATCTAATCATATCTACGGATGAGAACAGATCCGATAGCGATAATCCATCTGAGGAATATCAGGCTTATGAGAATCTGGTTAAAGATACCATTGACTATGAATCTCTGGAAGTAACCCATCATGACGATATGAGGCAAGTGGATGAAATCGTGAATCTGATCATAGAGACTGTGATGTGCAAAAATGACAAGATATTGATTGCCAGCAATTGGTATCCGGCATCATTGGTGAAGAAAAAGTTTTTGATGCTGACATATTCGCACATTGAGTATGTCCTTCACTGTATGAGTAGCAACACCACAAAAGTGAAGAATATCAAGAAGTATCTGTTGGCGGCACTATTCAATGCTCCATCAACAATGAATGGATATTATCAGGCAGAAGTAAATCATGATATGCCAGGACTGGCAAGATAGGAGGTCCATATGTTTATTTTGAAATTGACAGGAAAAATAGCATTGCTACCGGTATGGGTAATTCTTACTGTAATTGGAATTGTAGTGAAGATTCTGGTGCAAATGTATTCGATTGTTCATGGAATCTTTGGGTTGCTCCTTGTGGGACTGATTCTGGGGACCGCAATTTGTTACCATGACTGGGCGCAGGTAGCAGCTTTGGCAATTGCCAGTGCCATATTATATCTGGTTTTGTTTGCAGGAGTATTTGTTGATACATTGTTGGATGTGACAAGAGAGAATATCGTGGATTTTATTTTATCGTAGGAGATGTGAAAATGAGTGAGAATTTAGATTATATACAGTTACCGCCAATGAAAAAAGATACACCGACAGAGGTGGTGTCAATGATCTGGGAATATCTGAAATTGCCGAAAGAATCAAGGGAAAGAGTAAAGGCAGAACTGATTGATGTACATGAGAATTGTAGAAAAGCAGATTTTCAGATACCGGATCTTTATGAAATTGTTCCGAAAGAAGAAATCGCCGGATTTGAGGCAACGATGCAGAAAATTATTACAGAAATTATATCTGAGGCCAGTGGGATTGCATGTTGGGTGTATGTAGAAAAATATATCTATAAAAAGTCATTGGAAGAGATGCTAGGAGAATGGCATGGAGCAGATAAGTTTATTATTGTGATGGATGCTCTGTTCGAAAAACTCTTAGCGGGATAATGAAGAAAATCGAATAATTCAGTTATCGCAAATTTTGCGATAACTACTTAAGATGATAAAACTTATAAGTTTATTATTGAAAATCTAACATAGATATGCTATTTTAAAAATGTAACATAAAAAAAGTTACATTTTTAAAATGGTGATTAAATGAAAGAGTATTTGGAAAAAACATTGCGTCAAAAAGTAGTTATAGATGAAACGGAATATTTAAATAATAAGTTACCACTGGCTTTTCGAGGAAGATATATCTTTTTTAAAGTCAAAACAAATGGCTCACTTTGGATAGCAATTCAGCCCAAGAGCAATGTCGGTTTGGTAATGCTTAGGAAGGATCAAGCCAGAATTGAAAAGGTATCAGGTCTCAACTGTGCTATTTTTTTAGAGAAAACAACATTTTATATTAAAGAAAAATTGATGGAAGAGGGCATTCCATTTGTAATTGAAGGGAAGCAGATATATTTGCCGTTCATTGGATATTTGCTATCAGATAGAAATGAAAGAGAGATTGCTCCAGTGCATTTGATTTCTTATCTGACACAACGAATGATTTTTGCTGCAATATATGGAAAATGGGAAAATGTAACGGTATCTGATGTAGCAGTAAGGTTAGGAGTTACAAAGACATCGGTCAGCAGATGTTTTGACGAAATTGAATATTTGAATGTAGATATTCTTGGTATGAAAGGAAAATCAAGAGTGCTTACTGTTCCCGCAGATATTAAGAAATTCTGGACAAATATGCAGTCGATTTGGAGAAATCCTGTTATTGCAAGATATGTACTAAAAGAGGATATCGGATTAGAAAAAAAAGCCGGGATTAGTGCATTGTGTGAATATTCTTTGCTTTCAGATAATGGATATCCGACCTATGCGATTACAAAAAAAGAAATAACTGAAGCAGGGATTAAAAAGATGAAACAGGCATATCCAGGAGAAGAAATAGGGTGTGTTGTTTTGGAATTGGGATATTTTATAGATTTTGAGAACAAGTCTTTAGAAGATCCACTTAGTGTCGCATTATCCCTTACAGAGGAAGAAAAACAGGAGGAACGAGTTAATATTTCAACAGATGAGATGTTAGAGGAGTATGTATGGTAAAAGGGTTAGATACGTTTAGAAAATATTTTGAAGGCTATGAGAATCAGTATGTTCTTATCGGCGGTGCGGCTTGTGATATAGTTTTTGAAAGCAATGATACAATATTTAGAGCTACAAGAGATCTTGATATGGTTCTAATAGTGGAGGCACTGACTCCTGAGTTTGGCGAAAAATTTTGGGAATTTATTCGGGAAGGCCAATATAGAAATAAAGCGTCTACCGGAGGAAAGCCACAGTTTTTTAGATTCGATAAACCAGAGAATGAAGTTTTCCCTAAAATGATAGAATTGTTTTGTAGGAGTGATTTTGAACTACATGAAATGGTAGGAATCACTCCGATACATATAGATGATACAGTATCAAGCCTGTCAGCAATTTTGCTAGATGATGATTACTATAATATGTTATTGGCGGGAAAGTCTACTACAAATGGACTTTCTGTTCTTCGACCGGAATATTTGATTTTGTTTAAGGCAAAAGCATACCTTGATTTAAAACAGAGAAAAGAGAATGGGGAAAAGGTAGATTCTAACGATATAAAAAAACACAAAAAAGATGTGTTAAGAATTTCAGCAGAACTTATGCTCGAAAAAGCAACAAATCTTCCTGTCTCAGTTAAAAAGGATATAGATGCTTTTATTGAATTGTTAGAGAAAGAACCATTTGATGCTAATTCGTTGAAAAATTACGGACTTAAGAATCAGGAAGTTATTGAAACTCTAAAAAGAGTGTTCAATTAAGCAAAATTTTTATTTGAATATAGAATAAAAAAGCTATATGATAAAAGAAACGATTTGGTGTGGGAGGTCTATGAATGAAAGCACATAAATATTGGTCTATCGGTGCACTGATTACAATGATTGGAACTTTTTATACAGGTTATAAGGGATCAAAAGAAGGACACAAGTACTTTGCAGCAAGTTCTCTGATATGTATGATTATGGCAATTTATACAGGGCATAAGATGATTTCTGGTAAAGGCAAGAAGAAAAAAGAAGTATCAGTAGAGGCTGATGAAGATTAAGAAACAGAATATTTTAATCAACAAAGCCGGTGCGGGATTTTGAAATCCAGTGCCGGCTTTGCTGATTCCACAGGGGCTTGGGGGTGTAGCCACCAAATATTAATTATTCATCTTCTTCGCTGAGTCTGTTAAGAATCCAATCTCGATTGATTACAATATCATCGTCCCGGATATCTTTAAAATTGAAATCAGAAGCTACCTTTTTATAAAGACCATCAATATCAACAGTACTGGTGATTTCACCATTATGAAGAATTATCAGGATATTGTTTTCACTATCATCGGTAGCAAAGAATAATTCATCAAATTCCTGATCCGGACAATTCTGATGGAGATAATCAATAACAATTAATTTAACAAGCTCCACGATGCGGTCATCTTTTCCTGCATCAAAAATCTGGATTTTTTCAATGAGCTGATTGGGAGATGTAACAATTCGTTTTAAATATTTATCGGCACTGAGATCAAATAGCGTTTCATTTCCGCAGAATAATTCTTGTGTTTTTTCAACTTCTGCCTCGGACACTAAATAAATCATGATTAAATCTTCCATCTGATGATAGAGCATAGAATAAACCAGCTGGAAGGTTTCACCGCACTTCGGGCAGGTATAGCTGAAAATACTTTGATTAAGTACCTTTTCTTTCATTTCCGGATTTAAGACGGTATTTATGCTGTCCCAGATTTCAAAATTTCCCTTGTGCTGGCAAGCAGGACAAACGATTTCTTCTGTATGATGTTTTGACATGATTAAATCCCCCTTTCTTATTTTGCCAGGAAATTGCTTTGTATCTCCATTGGCATATGATAAGCCTGACCACGTTTCGTCAGACTGTACAATTTAAAGCTCATCAGTTCCGGGCTGGAATTGAGAGAGCTGCAGAGTCCAAAATAATCCAGATCTTCATTCTGTACCATATCTGCAATATCAGCGTCATTTATAAGCAAATCTGCAGCAAACAGATTTGCCTGATATTCCGTATTATCCATCATGTTATAAAGAGTATCATCTTTCATGGGTGCCATTTTCAGCTGGGATCGATGAAGAATGATATGGCCTAATTCATGAGCGGCAACAATTTTCTTTTCTTCTTCTGAAAGAAAACTGCTGATCATAACATAGATGGTCTTGCAGCTCATAAAGCAGTAGCCCTTTAATTTCTGATATCTTGAAGTTTCTCCGACAACAATATGCATCTGAGCCATGATTTCAAATGGATCTCTGGTGCCGTACTTCTTGATTAGTTTATTCGTTTCTGTGTATATGTAAGTGTTTCTCAAGTAAAATCACCTCAAAAGTATAAATATCTCAAAGGGTGCAGAGAGTTCTCTACAGGAATAAGGTATCAAAACAGGTGTCCAATAATCACCCCTTCTTTATTCATCTTTCAGATATTTTTTCGGTGTATATTTCTTTGCACGTTTCTTGGAGTCCAGATAAAGACTCTGGATCTCATCCATAAAGGCAGTTTTATCTTCATCAGATAAAGATCCACCGGCAAACATAGCCGCAGCCTGTTCCAGAATCTGCTGAGCCTGTTTCGCTCCGCGGTTACCAAATTGTTCGGTGGCTTCAGTGATAAACGCTGCATTCTCGCTCATAAGATAAGCCACATCGCATTGTAAGGCATCCGCTAATTTCTGATACAGATTATTCTGCTTTGGAAAACGTCCCTGTCCTTCCCAGGAACGAAGTGTTCTGTCAGATACTCCTACTAATGCTGCTAATTCAGACTGGCTCATGCCTTTCGATTTTCGTAATGTTTTAATTTTTTCACCGAATGTCATAATCATACCTCTTTCTAAGCCTTGTTATATAAGTTGTCATGTCTGTTTCCAAGGAAAAACAGGAAACATGTTTCCGAAAAATGTAATTTTAATCTTGACAAGCGGAAATATCTTTCCTATAATGTGAATCACAGAAAGCGGAAACATCTTTCCTATAACATACATGAAATTTCCGCTTTTGTCAATGAAATGGTCAGGATTTTTCCGGTTTGAAAAGAAAAACGGAAAGAAAATGACATTCCGATGATTACAAAACCGGAAACATATGAAGAAAGAGCGGAAACTTGAAAGGAAGGTGGATAGTTTGAAGCATTGGAATTACCGTGTTAAAGAATAACAGATACAAGCAGAATTCTTCATACCGGAAAGGGTGAGTGGTAGCCGGTGAAAGGTTGAAGAAGGAAGCGCAGATCAACAAAGCAGATCTGATTAGATTAGATATCATGCTGTCCGTGCAGCTTTGGCACTTACGGAATGGATGGCATGAAGCTCATATGGCGGATTTGATTTCCCTTTGATCCGTTGAGTAATAAATTGAGAAATATCTTATTGCTTGAAGGAGGAAGCCTATATGGGATCAGGTGCTATTAAATGGCATGTACACTGCTCTGTGTGTGGAGCATTTATAGAAAAGAGTGCACAAAGCGACTCAGAAGTGGAGTGCAGGAAGTGTCGCAGTACGTTGGAGATATTGGTGAAGGATGATATGGTGTCGGTTCGACCGCTGATCGTCCGGGATGAACAATTAAAATCCAGAATGCGAAGTTATTCCCGAATGATAATGAATCCGGGGAAAGAGAACAAAGAAAAAGAATAGAATGAGCTGTCTGTAGTAAGTGTTGAATTTGGCTGGAACTATCAAGAACGCACCAGATGGCAAGAGTTTGTCAAGGAGCTGAACCTGACTGGAATCACTAAGAGCCCGGCAAAACATTTACGGATACACTGCAAAGTCAGAAGGATTTTCTGATTTTGGAGCTGGTTGAAGTATTTGTTTTGCCGGGCTTTTTCTGTTTTTAAATGATTTTCAAAATTTTCAGGTGAGGAACCTGTTTTTTACCTTTTTTTCTTTTGTATATGTGTAGAGGAAAAATAAATGCATTGGAGTCACGGACTCCCGTTCAAAAAAAACGGGCAAGTTCGTGGCTTATTAGAGTACTTTTTGTGAACGATCTGAAGAAATGTTGATCATGAACTGCCCGTAGCCGAAAGGCAGAAAGGCGGTTCATATGCTGACATTAAAAGAATTAAAGAAAGTGGTAAAAGTAGCAGATATGGAGGCAGATATTCCATCAGCAAAAGTATTGAGAGAATCTGGAGCAGAGATTGTTACAAAAGAGATACTTGATACAGATACAACCATTGCTGTTTATGAAAATGGTTATGTGCTCTATCAGGAAGGAGCAAAGACTACAGTATATCCACTACACAAATGTGGTGGATATGAATATGAAAATATCGACGGAACAAGAAAAAGAGTAAATGGTGAATTTTTTGATAATGAAAATTGGTATGTACTGCCATTGTTAATCGCATCTGACCGAATGATTATCAATCAGGTTAGAACAAGTCAGTATCATGGACTGATTTCTTATTCGGCAGTCGTGGAAGATCGGAAATATCTGATCGATCCGAGTAGGAACTGTCTGGACGATATGATAGAAAAAGAGCTGGTTGCAGAACTGTTGCAAACATTAACGGAAAGACAAAAAGAGATTATCTATCTGTATTTTTGGGAGCAGATGAACCAGCAGGATATTGCAAAATGTCTTGGAATCAGCCAACAGACGGTGTGGGGAACTATAAAACGTTCGATTGAAATCATGAAAAAACATCTCAGTGAATCAGAAAATTAAAAAAATTTCATTTTAGAACCTGTAAAAAGGGCGTTCTTCTTTTGTATATGTGAGGGAGTTAAAAATTCTTCCTCGCGTACCTTGAAAAGAGAATAGCCTGCCCGGAGTGATATTCGGTCTGAATATGCATCAAGCAAAACAGCAGCGTGTCTTACTGAAGAAAACGTATCAGATATGGAAACCGATACAGGAACGGATCCGGGAAAGAGAACAGGAAAACGCTTAAATCTTAAATCAAAATAACATGTCTGAATCTGAAAAGAGGATGACAGTAGAAATCATGTGGCGGTGTTTGTGAAAAGCAGATACCGCCATATATTTGTGCTGTTATCTCAGCATGGTGCTGACTGTCCCGAATAGCACAAATCTCAGGAAAGGAGGGGATTGGTTTCATATAGAAAAAATATGACCTGACAACGAATAACCATAGAGAATTTATCAGAAAGGAAGGATTTAAGAGAATGAAAGTGAAAAAGAAAGCACGCAGAGTGGTATCTGGACTGCTGACAGCAGTAACGGTTCTATCTACGATTCTCTCACCAGTGGTTTCCTATGCTTCCGATGATGCTAGAAAACAAAAGAAGGTTCCGTATTATAAAGAAATTAAGGATCAGCTGGATGAAGATGAAGTTGTAAAAGCAAATGACTACGAACTTCATGTAGGAGATACATTTGATGTGGAAAGTGATTTTACCGGACTGGAGATTCTGGATGATAACAAAGTAAAAGTAACATTCCAGAAAGCAAAAGATACCGATGGAAATAATTTTTCTACCGATTATGAGAACACTTACAAAGCAGTCTATTATGTAGAGCCACAGACGACAGACCATCCGACTTATCAGATCAATCGCAAGATTGTGGTGAAAGAAGCAAAATCTTCGGATGAGTCGAACAAAACAGATTCTTCTGATCAGGACGCAGGTTCTTCGGATACTACAGAGGCGGAAGACTCCGATGCTGATTCGAATATAAAGGAATCAATTGCAGGAAAAGAGAATGCAGCGGAACTGACAGATGAGGAATTTGATGAAGAAATCGAAGCGACGGAAGATCAGGAAACTGTAGATCCAGAGACAGGAATTACACTTTCCGAGGTTCTTCAGGAAGCAACAGAGCAGGAAATTCCAATCAGTGAACTGGAAGTTGGAGAGACCGTGACATTTGATATGCCGGTAATGCTTGCTTCTGGTGATACAGGAGTAAAGTCTGTATCTGTAACTGTCGGCCCCTGGTATTATTATGCGGATTATGGACTGGGATCTTATCTGACCTGTCCATATTATGTGTCCTGGGGAAGTATCAATGCTACAGCATATTGTGTTCAGCCATCAAAGAAAGGACCGGATAATGGGACTTATACCATCCAGAAACTGGAAGATGGAAAAACACTTGCAAAAGTATGCTACTACGGAACAAAAGCCAGTGAAGAAAATGGATTTTTTGATGAGAAGCATCCAGACTTTTCAGCTGGAAAGAGATTTATCATTACGCACATTGCAGCGGCATATGCAAACGGATCCAGTGACTGGGCATCGGGAACCAATGCTACAGGAAAGAATCTGGCAATGGAACTCTATAACTATTGTGTCAACATGCCGGATATCCCGGATGTAAATATGAGCTTTTCAGAATCCAATGTAAAAGCATATGTAGAAGGAAACCGTCAGCGAACAAAGATAATTACTTTCCAGGCAAATCAACTGCAGACCATTACATTTAACCTGCCACAGGGAGTAAAACTGGTAAATGTATCAACCGGAAAGACAAGTGCTGCCGGAGCCAGTGTTGAGATCAGTGGAGGTACACAGTTTTATCTCACAGCACCTCTGACACAGGCAGAAGATGTGAATGCGGAATTTTCAACAACGATGAAAGGAAGCATCGACAAAGAATACTCAGCTTATAAGATTGTGACAGGATCCGGAATACAGGATCTTGCACTTGTATTTGGTGAGGGCGTTGGAAATGAGAAATATGTAGATTTTAAAGTGATATGGACAAAAGAATGTAAGGTATCCATTGTAAAGAAAGATCAGGATACTGGAAATGCACTGGCCGGAGCGGTATATGGAATCTACTCTGATCCGGAATGTACGAAGTTGCTTGCTCAGATGCCAGCTACAGATCAGAAGGGTGCTTCCCAGATTACATTAGAGAAGACACAGGAAGTCGTTTATCTGAAAGAAATCAGTGTTCCGACAGGCTATCAGATCGATACGAAATCTTATAATGTGACACTGAACATCGGAAAGACAACTATTAAAAATGTAACAGACAAACGTGTCAATGCCAGAATCAGTCTTGCAAAGCAGGATGCAGAAACGGGAAATGAGGCACAGGGAGATGCAACCTTAAAGGGAGCTGTTTATGGTCTGTATGCCAGAGAGGATATCGTTCATCCAGATGGAAGAACTGGAATCCTTTATAAAAAAGATACTCTGATTACATCCCTGACAACCGATAAAAATGGAGAAGCTGATGTAACAGAGCTTTATCTTGGAAAATATTATGTGAAAGAGCTGACAGCACCGGTTGGATATATCTTGGATGCGACAGAACATGATGTGGACTGTAGTTATGAAGGAGCAACGGTTCCGACAGTAGAAAGAACTGCCGTATGCAAAGAAACGGTGATCAAACAGCCATTCCAGATCATCAAAGCAGCCAATAATGGAAAGACAGATGCAGATCTTCTGCAGGGAGTTGGATTTTCTGCATGGCTGGTCAGTGACCTGAAAGTGAATAAAGACGGAAGCTATGACTTCAATTCAGCAGAACCGGTCGTACTGACAGCAGATGGTCAGACAGAGATGTTTACGGACGAAAAAGGATATGCAAAGTCAATCCCTCTTCCATATGGAACTTATGTAGTTAGAGAGACTACAAGCAAACACAATTATGCACCGGTCGATGATTTTATTGTAAAGATTACAGAGAATCAGCCGGATACACCACAGACATGGCGTGTGCTTCTGGATAATGAGTTTAAAGCCAAATTAAAAATCATCAAAAAAGATGATGAAACACAGAAATCCGTACTTCTGGCAAATACAGAATTTAAAGTGTATGACCTCGATAACGGAAAATATGTGGAGCAGACAACTTCTTATCCAAAACCGACCGTACACAAATCTTACTTCACCAATGAAGAAGGATATCTGGTACTGCCGAATAACCTGAAACCTGGCAATTACCGGATTGAGGAAGTTACAGCACCGGAAGGGTACACGATTTCCAAGAATTATGTGACAGTGTCCGTTGATACGGATACCGCTTATCTGATTGATCCGATTACAGGAGATGCAGTGATCGATGTGGAGTATACAAACCACCCGGTCAAAGGACAGCTGAGGATCTATAAACAGGGCGAGATGCTGACTGGATATGAGAAAGACTTCCAGTATGAAATGAGAGGCCTTGCAGGGGCTGAGTTTGAAGTTTACGCTGCTGAAAATATTTATACCGCAGATCATCAGGTAGATGAAAATGGAAAGAGAACCATGTATTTTGCGAAGGATGCACTGGTGGCAACGGTTACGACAGGCAAGGATGGATATGCGACGGTCATGAACCTTCCACTTGGCAGCTATTACGTCAAAGAGAAGAATGCACCGGAATCTTATGTCCTGAATACCGTGCCTGAGAATGTGGAATTTACCTATACAGATCAGAACACAGCGGTTGTGAAAAAAGAGATTTCTGTAACAGATGAAAGACAGAAAGTGTCTATCACAGTGGAAAAACAGGATCAGGAAACAGGAAAAACAGTAGCCGGAGCAGTGTTTGGCATCTACAACAGTAAGGATATCAAATCCGTAGATGGAAAGCTTCTTGTAAAGGCAGATACCCTTCTGCAGAAAATGACATCGGATGATGAGGGACAAGCAGTATGTACACTGAATCTTCCGCTTGGAAGTTATTATGTGAAAGAACTGCAGGCACCAGACGGATATGTATCTTCCGATGAAGTACTGGCCTTTGATGCATCTTATCAGGGACAGGATGTACGGACAGTAACATTAAAGTCCGTAAAGAAGAATCAGCCGACCACAGTGCAAATCACAAAATCAGATGTGACAACTGGTGTGGAACTGGATGGAGCTTATCTGAAAGTAACCGATAAAGATGGAAATGTAGTAGACAGCTGGACATCATCCAAAGATGCACCGCATGTGATCAAATATCTGAAAGCAGGAGAAACTTACACTCTGCATGAAGAATTTGCACCTCATGGCTATCTGGTTGCCAACGATGTGACATTTACAGTCAAAGATACTGCCGATGTGCAGAAAGTTGAAATGAAAGATGAAGTACCGGTAGGACAGCTGATCATCAACAAAAAAGGAGAAATCCTGGATTCCGTGACACTGGTTGATAAGGTAAAGGGTGTGGTTGAGCATATCTTTAACTATATTACTGGAAATTTGTCAGATGTTACTTTTGAGGTTTACGCTGAGGAAGACATCAAAGCAGCTGATGGTGTGAGTGAGGATTATTATAAAGCGGATGAGCTGATTGCAACAATCACGACCGATGAAACAGGCATTGCAGAGCTGGAGAATCTTCCACTCGGAAAATACTATGTGAAAGAAATAGGCACTGCGTATGGCCATGTACTGGATGATGAGATCCGTCATGTGGATCTGTCCTATGTGGATCAGAACACACCAGTCATTGTTTATGATGAAGACTGGCAGAATAATCGCCAGAGAGTAGAGGTCAATGTCCTGAAGAAAGAAAAAGACACTGACCGTACACTGGAAGGTGCAGTCTTCGGCTTATATGCAAAAAAGGATATCAAATCAGAGACAACAGGAAAAGTCCTGATTGAAGCAGATGAGATCATCGAACTGAAATCTACAGATCAGGATGGAAAGATTACATTTGCTGCTGATCTTCCGGTAGGAGCTTCCTACTATATCAAAGAGCTGTATGCACCAGATGGATTCGTGACGAATGATGAGGTTAAGGAATTCACCTTCGACTATGCCGGAGAGGATAAGCCAACCGTAACTTATGATTTTACCTTTGAGGATAAGCCGACAGTGGTAGAATTTACAAAATCCAGTCTGACAACAGGAAAGGAACTTCCGGGATGTAAGCTGAAGGTTGTAGATGCAGAAGGCAATGTTGTGGATGAATGGACTTCTGGAAAAGAAGCACATGTGATCCGTGAGTTGACAGTTGGTAAAGAATACACACTTGTTGAAACAAAACCAGCAGATGGCTATGTGACAGCAGAAAGTGTGAAGTTTACGATTGAAGATACTGCGGATATCCAGAAAGTGGAGATGAAGGATGATGTAACAAAACTGGAAATCTCCAAACAGGATATTGCCGGAAAAGAACTTCCGGGAGCCAAATTGACCATTCTGGATCAGGATGGAACGGTTGTGGAAAGCTGGACCAGTACGGATAAAGCACACTATATTGAGATGCTTCCAATCGGTAAATACACACTTCGTGAGGAAACAGCACCGGAAGGATATCTGATTGCGAAAGATGTGGAATTTGAAGTGAAGGATACCGGAGAAGTACAGCATGTGACCATGGTAGATGAGGAAAAACCTGTTGAAAAGACACCAGAAGGTGGAAAACCAGTCAGCGATGCACCGAAGACTGGTGATAATTCCAATCTCTGGTTATGGTTCATGCTTCTTGGTATGAGTGCTGCAGGAGTTGGAACCTTTGCAGTTATGAGAAAAAAGAGAAAATAATCAATTAAGAAAGAGCGTTCATGGAAACCGAAAGGAATCTGTGGGCGCTTTTTCAGTTAGGAGAAAACATGAAAAATATCAAGAGAAATAAAGATCTGGTGATTGAACCAAATGCATCTCTGACAGACAGAAAATATACCAGTGAAAAACCGTGGTCATGTAAGTACTGCTATTGGTGGAATGGGAAGAACAAAGGATGCGGACTGAAACAGTGTCATTATCTAATCCCGGAAAAAGAGAAGAAAAGAGAATCTGTTGTTTCAAATAAGTGCAAGGGCTGTCCCTATGGAAAGCCTGTCCCATGCATTGGTTACTGTATTGCCAGTCTTTATTCTGAGGTAAGAGCCAAGAAGGGAAGTGGGTAATTGCAGGAAGAAGTAAATCAGAAAGTGATTAGCCTGAGCATTCAGGGTGCCAGAATTACTGCAAATGTATTGAAAGCAGCCATGCGGAAATTTCTGGACGTACAGAGCAGGAGAAAACAGCGTTCCGTTCAAATCAAGCAGGCAGAGAAGACAGGAAAGGCTCAGGAGAAAGGAAGAGAAAAAGCCAGACAGAAGATTGAGAAGAAAAAGCCTCATGGAAAGCAGACCATTAAACAGCTGACGGAGCAGGGAGCACAGCTCAGTAATATTCAGATCACGGATCAGAATATCAAGTCCTTTGACCGGGTGGCCAGAAAATACGGGATTGATTACAGCCTGAAAAAAGATATCAGTGTGGATCCGCCGAAGTATCTGGTGTTCTTTAAGGCGAAGGATGTGGATGTGATGACAGCTGCATTCCGGGAATATGCCGGTGTAGAACTGAAAAAGAAACAGACGAAGAAGCCATCTGTCAGAAAGAAACTGCAGAAAGCAGTACAGAGAAAAGCAAAACACCGCCAGCGTGTGAAGCAGAGACAAAAAGACAGAGGGCAGGAACGATGATCCGGGAGAAATTACAGAAGATTCAGTTCAAGAGGCTGGTGATCCTGAATCTCCCATATCTTGCCATTTTCTATGTGGCAGATAAAGGATCCTGGCTGTACCGGCATTGTCTGGGAGAAAGCATGATCCAGAGACTTGGCGTGATGTTGGTTAATTTCCGACTGGCATTTTTAAGCTGGCTACCAAGTCTGTATCTACAGGATCTGTTTGTTGGAATCATGATTGCAGGCTGTATGAGGCTTGTTGTTTATTACCGTTCCAAGAACGCAAAGAAATTCCGTCAGGGCGTGGAGTATGGATCTGCCCGATGGGGAACCAGAAAAGATATCGAACCATTCATGGATCCAGTCTTTGAAAACAATGTCATTCTGACAGAAACGGAACGTCTGACCATGAATAGCAGACCAAAAGCTCCCAAGTATGCCAGAAATAAAAATGTGATCGTCATTGGTGGTTCCGGTTCCGGTAAAACAAGATTCTATGTAAAACCAAACCTGATGCAGATGACAGACCATGTGTCATATGTAGTGACAGATCCCAAAGGTACGATCATCGTTGAGTGCGGGAAAATGTTAGTGAATGGCGGTTACCGGATCAAGGTGCTGAATACTATCAACTTTAAGAAGTCCATGCATTACAATCCATTCCATTATATCCGGAGTGAGAAAGATATCCTGAAACTGGTTAATACCATCATTGCGAATACCAAAGGTGAAGGTGAAAAATCCACCGAGGATTTCTGGGTGAAAGCAGAGCGTCTGCTGTATTCTGCGCTGATTGGATACATCTGGTATGAAGCTCCGGAAGAAGAACAGAACTTCTCTACTCTGCTGGAATTCATCAATGCCAGTGAGACCAGAGAAGATGATGAAGAATTTAAAAATGCAGTGGATGAACTGTTTGAAGAACTGGAAGCAGAAGATCCGGAGCACTTTGCAGTACGGCAATATCGTAAATATAAGCTTGCAGCGGGCAAAACAGCGAAGTCGATTTTGATTAGCTGTGGTGCCAGACTTGCCCCATTCGATATTCAAGAGTTAAGAGAAATCATGTCTTATGATGAAATGGAACTGGATATGATCGGAGATCAGCGTACAGCTATGTTCGTTATTATCAGCGATACGGATGATACATTCAACTTTGTAGTGGCAATCATGTACACGCAGCTGTTCAATCTACTTTGTGATAAAGCGGATGATGAGCATGGAGGCAGATTACCATATCATGTGCGTCTGCTCTTGGATGAGTTCAGCAATATCGGACAGATTCCAAAGTTTGACAAGCTGATTGCAACGATCCGAAGCAGGGAAATATCTGCTTCTATCATTCTACAGTCGCAGAGTCAGTTGAAGACAATTTATAAAGATGCTGCTGAGACTATCACGGGCAATTGTGATACTGTACTTTTTCTAGGTGGAAAGGAAAGTTCTACATTGAAAGAAATATCTGAGACACTGGGAAAAGAGACGATTGATCTTTATAACACATCAGACACCAGAGGAAGCAACCGGTCTTATGGACTGAACTATCAGAAGACTGGGAAAGAATTGATGAGCCGGGATGAACTGGCAGTCATGGATGGAGATAAATGTATCCTGCAACTCCGAGGAGTACGGCCATTCCTGAGCAATAAGTATGATATCACCAAGCATAAGCGCTACAAGGAACTGGCTGATTATGACAAGAAGAATGCTTTTGATGTGGAAAAATATCTGGAGCACCGGCTGATACTTCCGAAAGATGCCGAGTTTGAATTATATGAATGCATTGTAACAGAAGAAGAGATAAAAGCTATGGAGTCTTTAACAGAAAATTATGATTAAAAGATAAGATGCGAGAAAATAGGTTGTATTCTAGCTAGAATTTGCATATAATAAAGGTGAAAGAGAGGTGTATGCAATATGACAGTTGATACAAATACAATGATTTCTATTACAGAAGCAAATCAGAATTTTTCAAAAGTTGCACGTTTGGTTGATGAACATGGAACCGCTGTTATTTTAAAAAATAATGTTCCACGATATCTTGTTATAGATTTCAGCAAGGCAGATCAGGAAAAAACAGTACCAACAGAAGATGTAATGGCAATATCAGAGCGTTTGATTAAAGAAAATATGGAAGCATATAAGGTACTTGCAAAATGATTACATTGACTAAATTACAATCGGAAGATATTTTGCAATGGATTATTGAGCATCAAAAATAAATAAAGATTTTAAGCAGTTACAGACCGGAAAAGTTTGTAGCTGTTTTTTTGTGCCTAAAAACGAGGAGGGAGCGATGAAAGTACATAATATTCGATCACCGACAGAATGAAAATATAACAAAAAAACATAGAAAAATTAGAAGGGAGGTGAACAAGCATATGGGATTTTTTAGTAGTGCTATCAATATCCTTCAGACACTGGTTGTTGCCATTGGTGCAGGCCTTGGTGTATGGGGAGTAATCAACCTGATGGAAGGTTACGGTAATGACAATCCTGGCGCAAAAAGTCAGGGAATCAAGCAGCTGATGAGCGGTGGTGGTGTTATCCTGATTGGAACACAGCTGATTCCGCTATTGAGTGGACTATTTGGTTAAGAGAAGGAGGAGTAGAGATCCATGTTCAGTCAAATTTTTGATGCGATTGAGGAATGGATGAGGGGACTCCTGACCGGGATGATCAATTCCAACCTGGATCGGATGTTTACCGATGTCAATCAAAAGACCGGTGAGATTGCAAGCCAGGTTGGACAGACCCCGCAAGGGTGGAACAGCAGTATATTCAGCATGATCGAAAATCTGTCAAATTCAGTGATCATGCCGATTGCAGGTATCATTATCACGTTTGTACTCTGTTATGAACTAATTTCCATGCTGACAGAACGGAACAACATGCATGATATTGATACCTGGATGTTCTTCAAATATTTTGTGAAAATGTGGATTGCAGTCTATCTGGTGGGTAATACATTTACAATTACAATGGCGGTATTTGACGTAGGACAGCATGTGGTGAATTCTGCAGCTGGTCTGATTACGGGAAGTACCGCCATTGATATTTCCTCCGCTCTGACGGATCTATCCAGTACGCTGGAAAGTATGGAAATCGGAGAACTTGTTGTACTGGCATTAGAAACCCTTCTCGTCAGCTTCTGTATGAAGATCATGTCTGTGCTGATCACAGTGATTCTGTATGGACGTATGATAGAGATTTACCTTTATACCTCAGTTGCACCGATTCCGTTCGCTACCATGAGTAATCGGGAGTGGGGACAGATCGGAACAAACTATTTCAGAGGACTCTTTGCCCTGGCATTTCAGGCATTTCTGATGATGGTGTGTGTTGCAATTTACGCAGTGTTAGTAGCAGGCATCCAGTATTCAGATAATCTGAGTTCTTCATTATTTGGTGTAATGGCTTACACTGTGATTTTATGTTTCAGTCTCTTTAAGACAGGATCCTTAAGTAAGTCCATATTCAACGCACATTAAACTACAGGAAGGAGTGAAAAATCATGGCATATGTCAGTGTACCGAAAGATTTGACAAAGGTAAAAAATAAAGTGGCATTTAACCTGACCAAACGCCAGTTGATCTGTATCGGGATTGGGGCTGCAGTTGGAATTCCCAGTTATTTTCTTTGCAGAAATGTACTTGGAAACAGCAATGCAGCAACGATTATGGTTCTGGTGATGTTACCGGCATTTTTATTTGCCATGTATGAAAAGGACGGGATGCATCTGGAGGATGTTCTGATGCACATGATTCAGGTGAAGATGGTTCGCCCGTCTATAAGAAAATATGAAACCGAAAACTATTATGAATCTGATCCAGATACGAAGAATCAGATTCGTGAATAACGAAAACCGAAAGGAGGCAAAACGGTTGCGAAAAAAGAAAAATAAGCATGAAAAACAGGAAGAAAAACGCAGACAGAAAAAACTATCCGTCCAGCAGTCCATTGCCTATAAAGAGATGGGAAGGGATGGTATCTGTCGGGTACAGGGAAAAATATATTCCAAATGTATCCGTTTTTATGATATCAATTACCAGCTGGCACAGAATGAAGATAAGAATGCTATCTTTGAAAACTGGTGTGATTTCCTCAATTATTTCGACAGCAGTATCCGTTTCCAGCTGAGCTTTATTAACCATAAGAGCAGCATGAAAGAGTTTGAACAGGTCATCCAGATTCGTCCACAGAATGATGCATTTGATGATGTCCGCATGGAATATGCGAAAATGCTGAAACAGCAGCTGGCGAAAGGAAATAATGGACTGGTGAAATCAAAATATATCACCTTCGCCATTGAAGCTGATAATATCCGGGAAGCAAAACCGAAGCTGGAACGTATCGAGTCGGATATCCTGAATAACTTTAAGATCCTCGGAGTCCCGGCATATCCGCTGAATGGTGTGGAACGGTTGCAGATTCTGTATGAAACCTTCAATCCGGATGTGATGACAGATTTCCAATTCGATTATGGATCTATGATCAAGACCGGACTCAATACCAAAGATTATGTGGCTCCGACCAGCTTTGTATTCAAGGACAGAAATACGTTCCAGATGGGAGATACCATTGGTGCAGTTTCCTACTTGCAGATCCTTGCACCGGAGCTCACAGATAAGATGCTGGCAGAATTTCTGGATATCGACAAGAACTTGATCGTCAATCTGCATGTGCAGTCGGTAGATCAGATGAAAGCCATTAAGCTGGTGAAAAGCAAAGTAACGGATATTAACCGGATGAAAATCGAAGAGCAGAAAAAAGCAGTGAGAGCCGGATATGATATGGATATTATTCCATCGGATCTGAACACGTATGGTGGAGAAGCCAAACGTCTTCTGGAAGACCTGCAGTCACGAAATGAGCGTATGTTCCTTGTAACAGCGCTCTTTTTAAATACAGCAAAGACAAAACAGGCATTGGAGAATGCAATCTTTCAGACAGCGGGTATTGCACAGAAATATAACTGTGTGCTGAAACGTCTGGATTATCAGCAGGAAGAAGGACTTATGAGTAGTGTTCCGTTGGGAGTCAATCATATCCCAATCAAGCGGGCACTCACTACAACCAGTACCGCTATTTTTGTTCCATTTACTACACAGGAGTTATTCATGGCAGGAGAATCCCTCTATTATGGATTGAATGCCCTCAGCAATAACATGATCATGGTGGACAGAAAGAAACTGAAAAATCCGAACGGACTGATTCTTGGTACACCAGGATCTGGTAAATCCTTTGCAGCAAAAAGAGAGATTACCAATGCGTTCTTCGTTACGAAGGATGACATTATCATTGGAGATCCGGAAGGAGAGTATTATCCGCTGGTACATGCTTTGGGCGGCCAGGTGGTACATATCTCTCCGACCAGTAAGGACTATATCAATCCGATGGATATCAATATGGATTACTCGGATGATGATAATCCGCTGGGTGTGAAATCAGATTTTGTATTGTCTCTGTGTGAACTGATCATGGGAAGCAGGGATGGAATCGAGGCAGAAGAAAAATCAGTCATCGACCGTTGCCTTCCACTGGTCTATCAGAAATATTTTGCAGATCCAAAGCCGGAAAATATGCCAGTTCTGGGTGATCTGTATGACTGTCTCAGGAAACAAAAAGAACCGCAGGCACAGAGAATCGCAACAGCACTGGAAATCTATGTGAATGGATCGTTGAAAGTCTTTAATCATCGGACAAACGTGGAGCTGAATAACCGGATTGTCTGTTTCGATATCAAAGAGCTTGGGAAACAGCTGAAAAAGATAGGAATGCTGATTGTGCAGGATCAGGTGTGGAACAGAGTCACTATTAACCGTGGCATCAAGTCTACCAGATATTATATCGATGAATTTCATCTTCTGCTCAAAGAAGAACAGACCGCAGCCTATTCCGTAGAAATCTGGAAAAGATTCCGTAAATGGGGCGGCGTGCCGACGGGTATCACACAGAATATTAAAGATCTGCTTGCCAGCCGGGAGATTGAAAATATCTTCGAGAACAGTGATTTTATCCTGATGCTGAATCAGGCGGCAGGGGATAGACAGATTCTTGCCAAACAGCTGAATATTTCGCCGTATCAGTTATCATATGTGACGAATTCTGGAGAAGGAGAAGGTCTTCTGTTCTATGGTACAACAATTATTCCATTCAAAGATAAGTTCGATAAATCACTGAAGCTGTATAGCCTGATGACAACAAAACCGGAGGAAGTTGAAAAACGAGAAAAAGAAATGGAGGCGGAAAAGCATGAAGGAAAGAGATAAGATCCAGATTCAATGTTTGAAGGGGAAAAATCCTTATATCCAGACCGCTTATCTGGAAAATGGAAAGATGGTTTATCTGATAAAGACAGTTGACGATGACCATCATCTTTATGAGCTGCCACCAGAAATCCAGAATATTGTTCTTGACTGGGTGTTCTGGAATTTTTATCCGGCACAGAAACTTTATCCACACAGTAGCAGCTATGGCTTGAAGCATGTGTTGCAGAGACGTACACAGATTTACTTGTATAATAATCAGTTCAAGGAAGCTATGCTGATGAATGGATTCTGGCCAAGAGATCCGAGTGAGCTGAACTGGGTATTTTATATCCAGGCAAGCTCACCGGCAATCAAGGCACAGGCAGATGGATATTCAGGAATTCCGATTATTGGCAGACAGGATTTGAACCGATATGGAAAAAGAAAGTGGTGCTAGGGAGGTGATGACCTATAGCCGGAAAAGAATATACAGGCAGAGATAAAAAGGTCACCAAGATGACCAGAGATGGTTTGACAGAAGAAAATCTTCGTGATGGAACGGTCAAAGATATCAGTCATAAAAGCAGGGGACGACCGGAAGATATAAATGAGACATTTGTTCCTGAAAGAGAACGAAAAAAGATAGATTCCGAGAAAGCAGGTTCTGCAAAAGGAAAGAGATTGCAGAATGATAAGATTAGGAAATCATCCATCCGTCAGGAAACAATGGAAGCGACAATAGATGATGCTGTAGAAGCAAATCCAAAGGAACAGACATCAGGATACCGAAAGAAACTTCATCAGCATGAAAAACTGCCAGATGATACGACACTGACCAGTCAGAAGAAAAACATCCGGAAGAAACAGTTACAAAAGCAGATGACCAGGGAGCAGGCAAAAGCCGGAAGATTATCGTTTGACGATGAAGGAAATCAGATGGTGAAAGGTGCTGGTATGAAGCCTGGAGGGACAGCCGGCAAATATATAGCAACACAAACCGCGATATCAGGTATGAAAAACATAACTTCCGATGAAGAAGATACAGAAGACAATGCTGGAGTAGCGAGCGCCAGATTCGCAGAACAGGAAACGGAAGTAGCTATTCAGGGTCTGCGTCATGCACAACTCCGAAACAGGAGAACGGATGTAAAAACTCATCGAAGAGGATACCGGGAATCCACAATGGAAAAGAAACTGAAATTTGGTTCTCCCGAAAGTATGGATGGTGTCAGATATGGCTCTGAAAGTGCTGAGTCCATAAAGAAAGCGGAACAAAAGAAGCATTTCTATAACCGCTTTTTCCAGAAAAAACGATATAAGGATGCTTACCGGGCGGCCAGAGCAGGAAAATCTGCAGGCAGTCTAGGTGGAGCAACAACCATTGCCGGTGCTGAGAACATGACGGTAAAAGCTAAGATTGCGTTGAAAGAGATTATAAAGCGTAATCGAGCCGTGTTCGTAAGCATCGGCATTTTTGCGTTTTTATTTCTAATCATATCGGTATCTCTGGGGAGTTGCAGTGCATCCATTCAGGGCGCAGGTTCTGTGATCGGTATTACAACCTATCCAAGCAGTGACCAGGATATTTATGCGGCAGAGAATGCCTATACTGCATTGGAGAATGCATTGAATCAGCAGATTAATGAGATGGAATCCAAACATCTAGGATATGACGAGTATAAATATAACATTGCAGAGATTGGTCATGATCCATACCATTTGATTTCATATCTTACTGCAAAATATGGAGACTGGACGTATGCAGATGTCGAAAATGAAGTGAAAGATCTTTTTGAGGCACAATACCATTTGAAAACGGAAGGCAAAACCGAAACGGTGACTGAAACAAAAACAGTCAGGGTTGGTGAATCTCTGGGACAGGTAGTGACCAGTGGGTATTGCAGCTGTCCGATCTGTTGTGGGGTATGGTCAGGCGGACCGACAGCCAGCGGAGTCTATCCGACAGCAAATCACACGATTGCTGTTGATGCATCAAATCCATTTGTACCGATTGGAACAAAGGTCGTGATGAATGGAGTGGAATACACCGTGGAAGATACCGGAGCATTCGCCCGATATGGAGTGCAATTCGATGTTTATTATGCAAATCACAGCGAAGCACTGGCACATGGACATCAGACCTGGGAGGCATTTATCGCAGATGATAACGGAAGCAGGGAAGTGACTGTTACCAATACCAGTACGAAAAAGATTCTGTATGTGACACTGACAAATGGAGGATTTGATGCAGTAGCAAAAGCCAATCTGAATGCAGAACAGCTGATCATCTATAATGCCCTGAATACGACCTATGGAAATCGTAACTATCTATGGGATGTGAATAACATTTCCAGTGGAGCAGGTGGTGATGGCATGAGCTATGAGATTCCACCAGAAGCTTTGCAGGATGAAGAATTTGCAAGAATGATCCATGAGGCAGAAAAGTATCTGGGTGTTCCGTATGTGTGGGGCGGTTATTCTCCATCCGGTTTTGACTGTTCAGGCTTTGTGTCGTATGTCATCAATCACTGTGGAAATGGATGGAATTATGGAAGACTGACAGCAGATGGATTAAGAGGTGTCTGTACATATGTTTCTCCGGCGGAAGCGAAACCAGGAGATCTGATCTTTTTCCAGGGAACGTATAACACACCGGGAGCAAGTCATGTGGGGATTTATGTCGGTAACAATATGATGATCCATTGCGGAGATCCAATCCATTATTCCAGTATCAGTACTTCCTACTGGCAGGAACATTTCCTGTGCTTTGGAAGACTGCCTTAGGAAGACGGAAAAAAGAAGGGAGGTGAGAGCTTGAATAAGAAAATCAAAAAATATCAGGATGAGATTAAGAAGACAGAGAAAAAGATTGCTGAATTACAGCAGTATCTGAAAGGTGTTCAGACAGCATTAAAGCAGGAAGAAGACAATGAGATGATCCGATGTATCCGTGGCATGAAGATGGAGAGTGGTCAGTTGTATGAACTGTTGGATGGTATTCAGAATGGAACAGTAAAATTTCAGGTAAATCAGGAGTCTGACAGTGAAGGAACAGGCTCTTTTGTATTCACAGAAAATGTACAGAAGGAGGAAAAACAGAATGGTGAAATGGAAGAAACTGAATAAAAAAATGGCAGCATTTATGCTGGGTGTAATAATGCTTTTTACTGCATCAACTACAACATTTGCCTATGTGGATGAATCAGCAGAAGCATCCAAAACAGAAGCAATTCAGACAGAACAGGCAGTGAGTCAGGAAGAGGTTCAGACAGAAGAAGCAGCAGGCACAGATGAGGTACTGCCGGAAAATACAGATAGTACTTCTACCGGAACGGCATTTTCCACACCGGGTAATGGAGAAGTGAAAGATGATATTACAGACAGTTCCAGCAAAGAATTCCTGACAGTCACAACAAAAAATAATAATACGTTTTATATCGTGATTGACCGCAGTGCCACATCACAGAATGTTTATATGTTATCTCAGATTGATGAGAAAGATCTGGCAGAGTTTTTGGATAAAGACAGTACAGCAACAGTTGTAACTCCACAGACGGACAACTCGCAGGTAGTTCTTGATGAAAATAAAGATACAGATGATGTGACAAAGGATACAACGACAAAGAATGAAAAAGAAACAGCATCGAAATCAAATATGGGGGCGATGGCAGCAATTCTGATTCTAGCCCTTGGAGGTGTGGGAGCATATTATTACTTCAAGATCTATAAGCCAAAGAAAGAGGCAGAAGAGGATGATCAGCCGGAAGGATTGGAAACAGAAGGACTGGAAGAAGTGCCGGATGAGGAAGACGAAGAATTTGAAGAAACGGACGAATAATTAAATTTTTTTAGCGGAGAGCCTGTAAAATGCAGTCTCTCCTTTTGTATATGTGAAGGAGGTAATACACATGTATTTAGTTATTGCAGAAAAACCAAGTGTATCAAGAGCAATCGCGGAGGTGATTGGAGCACAGGAAAGAGGAGAAGGATTTTTAAGAGGTGAGGATTCTATCGTGAGCTGGTGTTTCGGACATCTGGCGGAATATGTATCACCAGATGCTTATGACGAGAAGTATGGACAGTGGAGATACGAAGATTTACCAATCATTCCAAAAGACTGGAAAGTTGCAGTTTCAGGAGATAAGAAAGATCAGTTCTATATCTTAAAAAGACTGCTCAACAGTCCTGAGATTGAATATGTCGTCAATGCCTGTGATGCCGGAAGGGAAGGAGAATTGATCTTTAAACATGTCTATGACTTATCTGGAAGTAAAAAGCCGGTGAAACGATTATGGATCAGTTCGTTGGAAGATTCAGCAATTCAGGAAGGAATGCAGCATCTGAATGCAGGAGAGGAATACCGACATCTGGCCGAAGCTGCCGTGTGCAGATCTCAGGCTGACTGGCTGGTGGGAATGAACGCAACCAGAGCATATACCACGAAATACTTCAAAAAACTGACAGTCGGAAGAGTTCAGACACCAACGCTTGCCATGCTGGTAGATCGTGCTGGTCAGATCAGTAATTTCAAGGAAGAAAAGTATTTCAATGTGGAACTGGATTGTGACGGAATTCTGGCAGTAAAGCCTAAGATCTTTAATCCGGATGAGGCAGAACAGTTAAGACGCAGATGCCAGGAAAGTGAAGCTAGTGTCAGTGCAGTAAAAGAGACAGAAAAGAAAGTAAAAGCACCAAAGCTTTATGATCTGACTACACTGCAGAGAGAGGCAAACCGCATCTATGGAATGACAGCCAAGCAGACATTGGATACCGCTCAGAACCTGTATGAAAAGAAGTTGATTACTTATCCAAGAACAGACAGTCAGTATCTGACAGAGGATATGGAACAGACAGCAAGAAATGTAATCCATCAGATTCATGAAAAATATCAGCTGACCGGACCGTTTGAGCAGCCGGAGCAGCCAGATGTGAAAAAAGTCATGAATAACAGTAAAGTGACGGATCATCATGCCATTATCCCGACAGCGGAACTTGCGTCCTGCGATCTGGATGAACTGAAATCCTGGGAAGAAAAAATCTTGTTTTTGATTGCAGTCCATACAGTTATGGCGATGAGCAAGGACCATATCTATATGGAAACAGAGGTAGAAGTGGAATGCCAGGGAGAATGCTTTAAAGCAAAAGGGAAAAGTGTCCTGCAGGATGGTTGGAAACTCTATGAAAACTGCTTTAAGAATCAGGACAGACTGGCAATTCCAGATCCGGCACAGGAGATGAAAGAGCAGATGCCGAAAGTCGCAGAAGGACAGAAATTCTATGCAGTTACTGCTGAAAAGACAGAGCATTATACATCACCGCCAAAACCATACAGTGAAGATACACTGCTGGCAGCAATGGAAACGGCTGGAAATAAAGAGTTCGAGGAAGATACAGAAAAGAAAGGGCTGGGTACTCCGGCAACCAGAGCCAGAATTATCGAAAAGCTGATCCATTCCCAGTATGCGATCCGTAAAGGAAAACAGATTCTTCCAACCGATGATGGAAAGGTACTGATTGAGATTCTTCCAGACTTCCTGAAATCCGCTAGCATGACTGCCGAATGGGAAAACCAGTTGCTCTTAATGGAACATGGAGAGATTGCACCGGAACAGTTCATGTCAGGCATTACCAAAATGCTGACCATGATGCTCAATCGATGCGATAAGATTTCGGATGATGAAACCAGAAGATTTCAGACAAAAGAAAGCATCGGAACCTGTCCGGTCTGCGGCAGCCTGGTGTATGAAAGCAAAAGAAACTTTTATTGCAGCAACCATGACTGTCATTTTGCACTCTGGAAAGAAAACAGATACTTACAGAGCATGGAAAAGAAACTGGATAAAAATATGGCGGCAGAGCTTCTGAAGAATGGAAGCGTACATGTTAAAGATCTGTACTCCAAAAAGAAAGATATGTATTTTGAGGCAGATCTCCACATGGAAACAGATGACACTGGAAGGGTGAATTTTTCTTTATCCTTCCCGAAAAAGAAAGTAAAAACGAAAGACAAAAGAAAATAGAAAAGCATATGAAGGAGGATATATTTAATGGACTTTGAAAAATTTGTAAATGAAATTCAGGAAAATATCAAACAGTATCTGCCTGAAGATTACCAGGATGCAGAAGTAACATTTATGGAACATCAGAAATTGAATGAACAGTATACCGGATTAACGGTCAGAAAGGACGGGCAGCTTCTTACACCAACGATGAATCTGAATCGTCTGCATGATTATTATCAGAATCATTCGGAAGTGCCGATGTCAACCGTGATTGAAAAAATAGCAGATGTGATTACAGAAGCTCCAGATCAGATAAATCTGGTGGATTTAAAAGACATCATGAAATATGACAATGTAAAAGATAAGCTTTTTATCCGGTTGTCTTCTGCAGAAAGAAATGAAGAGATGCTTCAGAATGTCCCACATGAGCTGAAGGAAGATCTTGCGATTACATATCATGTTGTAGTTGCGAAGGATAGTGAAGGACTTAGCTCCATGCTGATTACAAATGAGATGATGAAAGAATACGGAGTGACACAGGAGCAACTTCAGGAAGACGCAATGAAGAGTGCGCCATCTGTAATGACACCTCAGATTTATTCCATGGGTGGCAAACTAAATGAACTGATGAAAGATCTTGCAATGGTACTGACTCAGGAAGAAAAAGAAATGATGCGTCAAGTGGCAGCAGATATGGCACAGAATAATTCATTTCTCATTGTGACGAATGATCAGACTATCGATGGAGCAGGTGTGATCTTTTATCCAGAAGTAATGGAAAATTTGGGATATATGTTGGATGGGGATTTCTTTATTCTCCCTTCATCTGTACACGAGACACTGGTTTTAATGGATGATGGGACATTTGATATTGAGGCATTAAAAGAAATGGTACAAGAGGTCAATGAAACACAGGTCATGCCACAGGAACGCCTGACGGATGAAGTCTATCATTACGATGCCAAAGATCATGTATTTGAGAAAGCTGACAGGTTTGCGGAACGCCAGAAAGAGAAAGCGATGCAGGCTGTAAAAGCGGAAAAAGCAGGAAAAGAACAGCCTGATCAAAAGCCGAAAGCGAAAAAACATGATATGGAACTGTAAATAATAAAAGAAAAATAAGAACGGAAATCCTCATTGTGACAAAAGAATGCAGTGGGGATTTTCCTGCTAAAAGAAGGAGGTTATTTATATATGAGTGAAGAAACCACAAGAACCAAACAGCTCCCAGTGCCAGGAAAAGATATGGACAGTATCATGGAAAATCTGGAAACAGGAGTAGCTGTTTTATTTACCAGTGACAGATATCAAGAATATCTGAGAACCATGGCGAAGTTCCACAATTATTCCTTTAATAATACGTTACTGATTGCTATGCAGCGTCCAGACGCAACACTTGTTACAAGTTACAAGAACTGGCAGTCTATGGGAAGACAGGTCATGAAAGGCGAAAAAGGAATTACGATTATTGCACCGGCACCTTATAAAAAAATCAGAGAAAGAGAAGTTCTGGATGAAAATCAGCGCCCGATTCTGGGAGCGGATGGTAAACCGAAAACAGAAAAAGTCGAAGTTACAGTTCCTCATTTTAAAGCTGTGAGCGTCTTTGATATCGCACAGACTAAAGGCGAGCCAATCCAGACATTAGCACCGGAAATGCTGACAGAAGCGGTAAAAGACTTTGATTCTTTTATGCAGGCAATCAGGGAAATCTCCCCTGTCCCGATACGATTCGATGAGATTGATGGCAGTGCCAATGGATATTATCATACGGTGAATAAAGAGATTGTAATCCAGAAAGGCATGAGTGAAAGCCAGACGTTAAAAACTGCGATTCATGAGACTGCTCATGCAAAACTGCATGACAGAGAGATCATGGAAAGTCTTGGTGTAGAAAAGGACCGTCAGACAAAAGAGGTGGAAGCTGAATCTGTTGCCTACTGTGTATGCTCTTCTTTTAATCTGGATACATCGGAATATAGTTTCCCTTATATCGCAGGATGGAGCAGCAATCGGGAGATGAAAGAGATGAAAGCTTCCATGGATACTATCCGACAGACCGCCGGAGAAATGATCGATCAGCTGACGGAAAAACTGGAGATTGCTCTTGAAGAAAAGCAGAAAACAGAATTACATGAAAAATATGGCATTTTGGTAGATGCGGTGGAAGCAGCCGGATACCGCTATGATTATCAGGAAAGCAAATCGGGACATATTGTACTGGATCCGGATGGAACACACGAAATTGCCGGGTATTTGCAGTTTGAATCGTGGGGAGATATCAAAGACTGGTTGGAAGATACGATTGCCAAAGGAACAGATATTTCAGAAAGAGTCGATCGGGCGTTGTACCCATTTAAGTATGACTATACCTTAGAGGAAGAAATGTTCAGAGGGAATGGTGACCGCTATGCAATTTATCATGTGGATGAAGACACACCGGGAAAACAACATTTATTTATGAATATGGCAATGGTCAAAGAAGATGGAATTACAATCGATGCAGCCAATTATAAATGTGTCTATTCTGGCAGGCTGTACGAAAATGAAAGGCTGGATGATTTGTATGCTATATTCAATGACAATCCACCGGCAGATTATAAAGTTCATTCTATGTCAGTCAGCGATGTGATTATTACAAATCGTGGAGGCAATATTCAGGCCTATTATGTGGACCGGTTTGGTTATGAAGAACTTCCGGAATTTGCGGCGCAAAGAGAAAAAATACTCGATATTGTCCCGGAAATAGAAAATGTGGACTATGAAAATGACCGTACATGTATCAGCTTTTTTGCTGCTGAATGTGCTGAATTTCCTGTAATGGGTGAAGTACATTATGACCTGACATTACCGGAAGCACTGGATATCTATGAGAAAATCCCATCAGAACGTATGCATGGACTGAAATGTGTTGGATTTGATCTCAAGGATGGAAGTGATTATGAAGGATTACATACACTTATGATCGAAGGAAACGTACAGAGGGAGATTCTGGATTCCATTCCGGAATTTAAGGAAAATCCACTGGTGCAAAACGCAATGAGTCGTGTGGAAAAGTACCTGGAAGAAAGACATCCAAATGTGGAAAATTCTTTGGAATCAAACGAGAAAGTGGATAAAGATAAAAATATAAGTGAAGATAAAAACGAGAAAAATCTGAATATACAGATGAAACCAATAGCGAAAAAGAAAAGGGGGGAAATGTGCTTATGAGAAATGTAAATCTGGAAGAAAATGAATTAACTATTACCGCTATTTTTCAGCAGAAGACCAAAGAAGAGACAATCCAAACGCTGAAGGAAGCGATTGATGTACTGGAGCAGGAAGAAAATGATCCGGAGAACGAAGAACTGATTGAGATTATCAATTCTACCGTCGGAAAACTACAGCAAATCGAAGACAGATACTATTATTCTCTGGATCTGAATTATTATCTGAACAACCTGGAGGATGATGCCTATGAAACTTAATCAATTTGCTATTTACCGGGTGAATCAGCAGACAGAAGGGAAAGCCCTGTGGCATTTGCCATATCAAGAAACTATTCGTCAGAAAATATCGGTTCGTGTGGAATATTACCGACAGAGGTCGATTGAGAAGATACAGGAAGACGAAAAAGTCACCGATATTATAAAGCGGATGAAAAAAGAACTGGAAGTCAGTGATGTGCTTGTGATTAATCATGATGGAGAAATCAGTTGCTACTACATAGATGAAAATTATCCGCAGTACCTTGCAGGATTTATTCGAATGAATACCGCTGGAACTCTTATTACAATGGATACTGATAATTATCATATTGAAGGGAAAAAGGGGAACTGGATTGCTTCAGATTCTATTATCATTGACGGGAAACAGTTTTATCTGATGGAGCATCAGCAATATCTGAATCAGGCAGCCGGAGTTATTCTCGATGCATATGGAAGGCTGATTGTAGAAGAATGTCTGAAAGGATTTGATGAAGAGACAAAACAGAAAATTCATGAATATATCCAGCAGAATCTGCCACAAAATACAGAACAAAAGATGGAACAGCGTAGAGAGCAGAGATTAGAATACTATCAGAAGTTTTATCAGAACGGTATGTACGAGCGGAGCAGAGAATCAGGAACGGAAGCAAATTATGATATGGTGGATGGAATAGTCAATAATCAGAAAAAGAATTTTCAGAGAGTAGAAGATACTCAAACGAATAGAAAGATTTCTACAAATCAGCAGGAACATAAGCCTAAGAAAAGAAAATCTGTGATTAAACGCTTACGGGAGAAGCAAATCGCTATTGCTGTAAAATCTGGAAAACCAATTCCAAAGTATCTGGAACCAGAGATGGAACGACATAAATAACTTATACAGTAAGCTGGGGTTTTTATATCTCATCTGCTGCTATATAATTATTGTCATATAAAAATGATTGTTCTTGACATTCCCCTTAAGGGCAATGCTAGTTTAAAGTAGAAGGTGATCTGATGTATACGATAAGTCAATTTGCAAAACTTTGTAATACAAGTACAAAAACAATTAGATTCTATGATAATAAAGGTATTTTACCTGCGGATTATGTTTCGGAAGAAAATGGATATCGCTTTTATGAAAAAGATACAGTAGAGATTTTTCGACAGATATCAAAATTAAAAGAAGCAGGATTTACATTAGCTGAGATTGATCAACATTTAAAAGATCAGGATGGAATATCAACTGAAAAATTTATTGATAAAAAGATTGAAGAGTTAAAAAGTCAAATTGCGCATTGCTATAAACTTAAGGAGCAAGATAATATGAGAGAAATCAATATTGCATTTCGTAAGCTGGAAGCAGAAAGAACGATATGTGAACAGGATTCCATAATCAATTTGTGGTACGGAAATCAAAAGATCGTACTTCCAGTAGCTACGGAAATCATCGATGAATGTGAGAAACTAATTCAGAGAATTGCAACACCGGGAATATGCGCTATTAATTGTGAGGAGGATGAATTTATACGTTTTGTTCAGGGGAGAAAAGCAGTTGAATTTGTAAGTATGCACTTTGATTTGAATACTTCCAGAGAAAAAATCACCAAAAAAGTAAATCAGACCAAATATGAAAAATACGATGCTGTATTTGTATATTGCAGTTGCTCATCAGCTATATCGAAAAATACACTTGTTATTTTGGATTTCGCAAAATGGTTTGATTATGAAACGGATGAGAAGGGGCAAAAAAGAGCAGAGGGAGCTTTTGAATTTAATGAAGAGTTGGACGGGATAGATGTTAAGCTGATTTTATTTGAAAAAAATACCGATATATAATTTATAGGCTCAGAAGGGAATAATCCCCTCTGAGTCTTTTCTCTATTCCTCGAAAATTGAGAATTACATATGTTCAATTCTTTGTATTAGGTATATATTCTGAAAAGTTATCCGGTTATACTGACAATATCAAAAAGCAGAAGTGTTAGAATGAGGTGAGCAGATGGATACAGCACAGAGAATAAGGTTAATTCGGATGATTGAAAAAATAGAGAAGAATCCGGAATTCAGCAGTAAAATTGGTGTGAGAAATACATCTGAATTTATACCAAGAAAACAATCAAAAAAATGAATGATTCAAATCATAACAGGAGTCAGAAGGAGTAGAATATGTTATCGTTACTATTTGCTATATGCATGATCTGGTTTATTGGGAAATTTTTTATATTTGGTGTAAAAGCATCCTGGGGAATTCTAAAGCTGCTCTGTACAGTTGTATTTTTCCCGGTGATCTTGATAGGAATGGTTGTTGGCGGACTGATGTATATTGCATTTCCACTGTTGATCATCGGTGGAATCATTGCACTTATATCATCTAACTCATAAAAATTGGAGGAAGCAAATCATGGGATATGATATAGAAAAAGAAAAAAGAGAAGCGATTGAAGCAGGACAACGAGCGTTAAGTAGTCTTCGGACTGCAAGAGAAAACCTGAACAGCGCAAAGAATTGGGGCTTAGTGGATATGTTTGGCGGTGGATTCTTTTCTACGATGTTGAAACACTCTAAGATGGAACAGGCCAGACAAAATATGGAACAGGCGAAATATGATCTTCGTAATTTCAGCAGAGAATTAAATGATGTAAACATGGCTTGTAATCTGAATATCAATACTGGAGATTTCTTATCCTTTGCAGATTATTTCTTTGATGGATTTGTTGTGGATTGGATGGTACAGGATCGAATCAATAATGCCAGACATCAGTTGGAAGAAGCTATCAGAAGAACAGAATCTATCGTTAGTCAGTTACAGCGTATGTAAGAAAAGGGCAGTGAATCATAAGAGGTCCACTGCCTTAAACATTATTCATTCAGCTTTTTCTTTTCTTCATTCAGCAGTTCGATATTCAATCCCTGTTCGCTGGCGGTCTTATCGACCCAGAGATTCAGTGAGTCTATTGCCAGAGAAATTTCATCCAGTTTTTTACTGATTACTGCAAAATCCTTGATTTCATCATCGCTGATTTTACCGTCACGGGCAATTTGGATCAGGCGTGTGGTAAGAGGATTAATCTCATTCAGACTGGCAATGGTTTCTAGGATTATATTGGATAAGTCAGAGACTTCGACTTCCGGAACATAACGATGCCCGATTTCGCATTTATGAGAGCAGTAATAATTGCAGAGATCCGGTCGCCTATAAGCATCAGCCATCTGGATAATATCGTAAGGTGTAGGTTCCTGCATTTCATATTCAAACTTTTCAATTTTAGAATCAGAAACAGCAGTCATTTTTTCGCTGGCTTCTGATCTGGTAAGACCGGCTTCTTCCCGGCAAATCTGATAAATTGTCTTATTTTCTCTTGTAGATTGTTTCCCCATGAGAATAACCTCCCTGTATGTCGCAAAACATGAGGATTATCGGGTGGTAAGTCCGCATGCTGTACATGTATTTCCTTTATGAATTTCATTATACTTGAAGCATCAAGAAACAACAAGAGATAATAGACCTCGCAAAATTTGAGTTCTATTATGAAATGAAAGTGGAGGAGAATTTGGTTATGGCAGTAGTAACAGAAGCATTTGATATTCCGATGGATATCATGACAAAATTGGCAACAGGAGAATATCGCAGACTTGGTGGAGTTGTTCGAGTTGCAATTGGTCCAAATAAAGGGCAGATTGTAAAGCACTTGGATCCAATAAAAATTGAACAAGTAGCACAAAACAAAAATGTTACAACTAAGGTGCTTGAATTTTCAAAGAAAAATAGGAAAGTAATTATTATCGGAACAGCTGTTGCAGGGACAATTGCAGCAGGAAATTTTGTTCGTCAAAAAATTAAAAACAGGGAGCCGGAGGTAATGAAGCGGTATCATGCAGCTTTGAGAGTCTATATTGAAGATATTCGAAACGGTGAATTAAATATGAAATCCATTAATCGCTTAGTGGATGCTTTAGAAGAGTTGAAACAGAATAAAAGATATGAAAAGTTGAAGATTGAATTGACTACCGAAGAATTGGATGTGCTGGTGAATCGTATTTATGAATACACTGTTAAATTAGCCAGTGATAATGCAGTAGAATTAACTGATGATGAGAAAAAATCTTCTGACAATTCAATCCTGAATTTACAGAGACATTTAAAGACACAAAAACGTATATTTGAAAGTGTTGCATAATACAAAATTAGCTCGCACTAGGATAACTATGGCAAGGTTGATTGCCTTTAGTCATCAAATGCTTCGGTATAAAATAAAGCGGGGATTTTTATACCCCATCTATTGATATACACTGTAACCATCAAAGAAGATTAAATCATAAAATTCAAAGAAATGGAGGAGTTGGCAATGAAAGGTTTTAACACGGGTGATGGTTACATGGGATTGGTAGATGGTAAATATATCTTGTTTGCCAGCGAATCCGATTACTATGAATACATGAATGATTAAGGAAGGAGCAATTACAATGGCAAAAGTATTTATCACACTGACAGGAACAAAGCATTATTTTGGAAAAGATTTTCTTGAAAAGGGAACAAAAATCCGACTGGAGAAAGAACCAGACAATGAGTATGACAAAGAAGCAATCAAAGTAACTTATGAGGGACTTGGAAAAATCGGATATGTGGCAAACAGTTCCTATACGGTTATCGGTGAATCTATGAGCGCCGGACGCCTATATGACAAGATTGGAGA
>CAVKTR010000031.1:0-35633 GCA_963659325.1 Dysosmobacter segnis | reverse complement strand
CCGCTCAGTCAGACAATTATACGAACTGTGGATCCTGAAAATGGTGCACAAATCTGGCATTTTCATTAAGGTGTGGAGTGGCGCAGGATATGAGTGAAAAACAGAAGTAATACAGAATAACAAAGTATCGGGAAACAGATGGGTAAGTTCTGTTTCCCGATAGAAAAATGGTAGTATAAGTAAAAATGAAGATAATTACTGATTAGGCAGATATATGTGTTTTATACAAGAGGGATTAGGAGTTATTTATGTATTCCATATATCAAGCCGCTCGACCTGAGTTAAGGAAAACTCAGGCACGGGCTTTTTTAATTTCTTCCACGAGGATCGGAAGTACTTCAAATAAATCGCCTACCAGACCGTAATCGGCTGCACCGAAGATCGGAGCTTCCGGATCTTTGTTGATGGCAACGATGCAATCGGAGCTGCTCATGCCAGCCAGATGCTGGATTGCGCCGGAGATACCGCAGGCAATGTATAATTTCGGACCAACTGTCTTACCGGTCTGTCCTACCTGATGTGCATGAGAAATCCAACCGGAATCTACGGCTGCACGGGAAGCACCAACTGTAGCTCCCAGGACATCTGCAAGTTCCTGAATGGTTTTGAAGCCTTCCGGACCGCCGACACCACGTCCGCCGGATACGATGATTTCAGCACCTTCCAGATCAATTTTTTCATCACCGGCATCCTGAATGATTTCAAGAATCTGTGTGCGGATATCTTTTGCATCTACATGTATTTTCTCATTGATGATTACTGCCTGATTTTCTGTTTCAAGGCCTTTTTTAAATACACCTGGTCTGACAGTTCCAATCTGCGGACGATGATCCGGGCAGAGGATTGTAGCCATAAGATTTCCACCGAAAGCCGGACGTGTCCATGCCACATTTCCGGAATCTGGGTCAATATCAAGACTTGTACAGTCTGCGGTCAGACCTGTTTTCAGACGGCAGGATACGCGAGGCCCGAGATCACGACCGTTATTTGTAGCACCGATCAGCATGCTGGTCGGGCCATATTTTTCCACCAAAGTACAGATGGCATAAGTATAGGCATCTGTGGAGTAATGTTTGAATTCCGGGCCGTCTACCACAAGGATTTTCTGTGCGCCATGTGCGTTGGCTGCATCTACTGCTTCGCCAACGTTTTCACCGATGACAACAGCAACTAATTCGCCACCCTGTTTTTCAGCGAGCATTTTGCCCGGAGTAAGTAATTCAATACCTACATTTTTTGCAGTTCCGTCTGTGTTTGTTTCCACAAACACCCAGAGATCTTTTGTTTTTGCTTCCATTGTTCATATTCCCCCTTAAATAATGTTTGCATCATTCAGCAGCTGGAATAATTTGCGTGCTGAATCTTCGGTTGTTTCTTCTGCGACCATCATACCGCCGGTCTTTTTCTGTGGAACAAAGGTTTTCTTAACTTTGGTAGGGGAACCTTTTAAACCAATTCTTGTTGTATCAATATCAACCAGGTCTGTATCGCTGATAACCGGGATTTCTGCACGGTTTGCAGCAAGTTTTCTCTTCATGGTCGGATAACGAGGATCCCAGGAAGGTTTTGTAAAGGTCAGAACACATGGAGTCTGGATACCGATGATCTCAGCACCTTCTTCTGTTTCTTTCTTTACTTTTACCAGATCGCCATCCAGCTCTGCTTCCAGACTGTAGGTAACCTGCGGATAACCAAGGTGTTCTGCGATTTCAGGACCAACCTGAGCAGTATCACCGTCGATGGCCTGTTTTCCACAGAAGATAATATCAAATTTGCCCTCTGTTTTTTCTACTTCCTTAATTGCCTGTGAAATGATGTAGCTGGTAGCCAGTGTATCGGAACCACCGAAAGTTCTGCCGGAAACCAGATAAGCTTTGTCAGCTGCGATGGCGAGAGCTTCTTTTAATACAGCCTGTGCCTGCATCGGACCCATGGATAATACAACGATTTTGGAATCCGGATTTTTATCTTTGATTCTTGCAGCGGCTTCTAAGGCATATCCGTCAAACGGATTTAAAATACTGGGAACACCGTCCCTGATCAATGTGTTTTTTACCGGATCAATCTTGATTTCTGTAGTATCCGGTACCTGCTTTACGCAAACAAGCATATTCATAAAAAATACCTCCTGAAATAATTTCTACGCTCCTGTTGTGGATTTTCATACTCTTTATACCGCAAAACGCGTGCCAAAATATAACAGCGGAAAGTGGCGGTGTTTTGGCATTATGAGCAGGAAAAAGTGTATACAGAGTTGATCACACTGTATACTTTTTAGACGAAAAATGAGATGTTGAATGGAAATGTAAAAACAGAAAAGCTGCGTCAAAAAATGAAAGGTTCCTTTATTATAGAAAACTTTTCGGTACAGACCGCGCTGAACAATAGAAAAACGCGAAAATGGCATATTTTTTGCTTTGTAGAAAGATGAAAATAAAATATTAAGGAAAGGAATAAAACGATGGAGTGGAAAAAATTATATGATGAAAAACTTTGTTCGGTAGATGAAGCGGTAAAAGCCGTAAAAAGTGGGGATCGCATCTATGTCGGAACTGCCTCAAGCGTGGCGTATAAATTGTGCGACGCATTATATGGGAGAAAGGATGAACTGGAAAATGTTCTGATCTGTCATGGACTGATGCCGCGTGTACTGCCGTTTTTCCAGGCGGAAGCAAAGGGACATTTTTCAACACTGAGTTACTTTGCAGGACCGGGCGAGCATGTGGGCCAGAAAAATAAGCAGACGCAGTGGACATCCCTGCATTTGAGCCAGATCTGTAACTGGTGCCGGGATATTGCAAAACCAAATGTGGTATTTCTGGAAGTATCTGAACCGGATGAAAATGGATGCATGAGCTATGGCGCATACACAACGTTCCATGATTATGTGAGAGAACTGGCAGACCTTGTTGTCCTTCAGGTGAATAAAAATGTTCCATATGTATATGGAGAGAGTAACCTGATCCATGTGTCACAGGCCGATATCATTGCGGAGGCAGATGATGATTTGTTTAACCTTCCGAATGCGCCATTTGATGATACGACACAGACACTGGCAAACCATATCATTCCACTGATCCCGGATGGGGCAACGCTGCAGCTTGGCATCGGTGCTTTGTCAAATGCGATCGGATATGGGCTGAAGAACCATACGGATCTCGGTATCCATACAGAGATGATGACGGATTCCATGATGGATCTCATGAAGAGTGGTGTTGTTACAAACAGGAAGAAAACATTTATGCCGGGCAAGACGGTGACATCGTTCGCCCTCGGTACAACTGCATTATATGAATTCGTAGATCATAATGAAGATATTTATTTTGCACCATATAAAAAAGTAAATGATCCATATGTGATCGCGCAGAATGACAATATGATCAGTGTCAATACGGCGATGTCGATCGATCTGTATGGACAGGTAGTTGCTGACTGCCTGGGCGGTAAACAGCAGAGTGCAACCGGTGGACAGGTAGATTATGTGCGTGGAGCACAGATGTCAAAAGGTGGAAAATCTATTATCGCCCTGACAAGTTCCCTGAAGAAAAAAGACGGAACTAAGAGCAGCAGGATCGTATCCAGTTTCGCGGCTGGAACAGCTGTTACAACGCTTCGGTCCGATGTACAGTATGTGGCAACGGAATATGGATGCGTGAATTTGCAGACATTGACCA
This sequence comes from Dysosmobacter segnis, assembly GCA_963659325.1. Classification (GTDB taxonomy): domain Bacteria; phylum Bacillota; class Clostridia; order Lachnospirales; family Lachnospiraceae; genus Eubacterium_I. The sequence goes on along the minus strand of CAVKTR010000031.1, from coordinate 31,959 downwards.
TCCAGGATCGTGCCCGGGCCATGATCAGCCTTGCAGATCCGGATTTCAGAGACGAATTGGCAGAACAGGCAAAACAGATTGGTATTTTATAATGGCATTTTTGAACGAAAGTATCACAAAGAATATTTTTTTGTGAAGAACCAGAAATGTTGATCATGAAGAAGAGAAAATGTATATAAAGTAAACAGCATCGGTTGGAAAGTAAACAGTTTTTTGAATCGATGAAACACAAATACTGGAAATACAGGCCATTTCAAATTGGCATGTGAATTGCAATATAAATAAGCATAAAGTTTCCCGTTATGAAAATATATTTAAGGAGGTAATTAACTATGGGATACATGTTAAATGAGGATCAGCAGAGCATTGTGCAGATGGCACATGATTTTTGTGAGAAAGAGATCAAACCGTACGCAGCAGATTGGGACAGAGAAGGAGTATTCCCTCTTGAGACAGTAAAGAAAGCAATGGAAATCGGATATCACTGCTTAGAGATTCCGGAAGAGTATGGCGGAAGCGGTATTGACTATGTAACAGTTGCAGCTGTTATGGAAGAATTTGCAAAATACGATCTTGGATTTGCAACGACTCTGATGGGAACCACACTGAGTTTAAAACCGGTTCTGATGCATGGAACACCGGAACAGAAAAAAATGTACGCAGACGTTATCGTAGGCGGCGGACTTGGTGCTTTTGCCCTGACAGAGGCTGATGCAGGATCTGATGCAGGTGCAACCAGAACAACTGCTGTAAAAGATGGTGATGAGTATGTCATCAACGGAACAAAATGTTTCATTACAAACAGTACCTATGCAGACATTTTTGTAGTATTTGCTTCTACAGACAGAGAAAAAGGAGTAAAAGGTATTTCCGCATTTATCGTAGAGCGTAACCGTGAAGGTTTCTCTGTAGATAAACATGAAGACAAAATGGGACTTCGTTCTTCTGATACAGCATCTCTCGTATTTGAGAATGTTCGTGTTCCGGCAGATCACTTACTTGGAAAAGAAGGCGAAGGATTCAAATATGCAATGCAGACATTAGACCTTGCACGTCCGTTCGTAGGCGCATCCGCAGTTGGTGTTGCTCAGCGTGCGGTAGATGAAGCAGGTGCTTATGCACAGCAGAGAAAATGCTTCGGTAAACCAATCGCAAAACTTCAGGCAATCGCATTCAAACTGGCAGATATGGAAATTGGTACAGAGACCGCACGTCAGATGGTTATCCATACACTTCAGCTTGCTGAGGCACATCAGCCGTACAGCAGAGAAGCAGCGATCGCAAAATGCTATGCCGGTGATGTTGCATTCAAGAATGCCGGTGAAGCAGTTCAGATTCTCGGTGGATATGGATACAGCCGTGAGTATCCGGTAGAGAAACTGTTACGTGATTCCAAGATCTTACAGATCTATGAGGGAACCAACGAGGTACAGAGAGTTGTTATCTCCGGTCAGGTATTAAACCGTTATAAATAAAGTGAAAAAACAATATTCTTTTCAGGATGTAAGAGACAGGCTGCCACATCGCCCCCCGATGTTAATGATAGACGGAATTCTGGAAGTGTCCGAAACGGAATGCAGAGCCTATAAGGAAATTTCTTTTGCGGAACCCTGCTTCCAGGGGCACTTCCCGGATCATCCGATCTTCCCGGGAGTACTTATGATTGAATCTATGGCGCAGGCATGTGCTCTTTGTCTGGCAGAAGAGAAAGAAGATGGACTGGCAATTTTTACAGGAATCAAAGAAGCGAGGTTTTCGAAACCTGTGTATCCTGGCTGCAGAATGATACTGGAGGCTTATTTAAAAGAAAAGCAAAATAATTTTTATACGTTTGCGGCAAGGGCACTTGTGGATGAATGCGAAGTGTGCCATGCAGATCTTATCATTTGTAAAAAATAAAAAATGAATAGCAGGGGCTGTTGGAAAATTACGGAAATATTTTCCGGCAGCTCTTGTTTGCCATACGGGGGGGGTAAAAAAATGTTGAAGGGAAAAACTGCGGTGATCACAGGCGCCAGCAGAGGAATCGGAAAAGGAATTGCAGTCTGTTTTGCAAAGCAGGGGGCAGATCTGATTTTGAATGCGACCAGGGAAGATCATCTGAAAGAATGTATGGAAGAAATATGTTCTTACGGAGGAAAAGTATTTACCGTGGCCGGCGACATGTCAGATCCACATACATCGGAACGTATGGTACAATGTGCAGTAGAAGAATTTGGAAAGCTGGACATTGTTGTAAATAATGCCGGAATCAACAGAGATGGTTTATTTCACAAGATGACAGACAGGCAGTGGCAGGAGGTTCTGGATGTGAATCTGAACGGCACATTCTATCTCATGCGAAGTGCGGCGCAGGAAATGCGAAAACAGAAGAGTGGAAGGATCATCAATATCAGTTCGGCATCCTGGCAGGGGAATTTTGGTCAGGCAAATTATGCGGCATCCAAGGCAGCTGTTATTGCTTTGACGAAAACAGCCGCAAGGGAACTCGGTGCTTTCCATATCACATGTAATGCAATTTGTCCGGGACTGATCGAGACGGATATGACAGCTCCGATCCCTCCTGCGATTCGGCAGAATATGTTGGATAAAATCTGGCTGGGTCACAGCGGACAGCCGGAAGATATTGGAAATGCCGCAGTATTTTTGGCATCAGATCTGGCAGCCTATATCACAGGGGAGATTTTAAATGTAGGCGGCGGACTGATCCTGTAAAAACAAAAGGGAGAAAGGCAGGAAAAGAAAATGGCAAATGGCAAAAAAATGATAGGCTATGTTGCAATCATGCTGGCAAACTTTATGGCAATGTTTCTGATTTCAGGAATCGGTGTATTAGGTTATGCAGTAGCAGGGGAGTATGATGCGGTTTTATCTGTTAGTATGATTTTTACACTTGAAAGTGCTGTGCGATGTGCAGTTATGCCGATCAGTGGAAAGCTGGGAGAAAAGTTTGGAAGAAAACAGTTATTTGTATTTGCACTGATTTTGTATACTCTTTCTTATGCGGTGGCAACATTTGTTTCTGGATTCTGGGTATATGTTATCGCACGTACTGTATCCGGCGCAGCATGGGCACTGTGGGTTACAAACTCTTTCGTATTGATGAATGATGTATTTGGTAATCAGGATGCAACAAAACTGACCGGTTTTGCGCAAACAGTATCAACGATTGGTATGATGATCGCTGCACCGCTGGCAGGAATTTTCTGTGCAACACAGACAGGATGGAGACTGGAGTATTATATCGCATTACCAATTCTTGTGATTGTTATTATTCTGGCAATCATTGGTGTACCAAAGAGTGAAAAGAGCAAAAATGATAAACCAATGGATATAGGTGGTTCTTTTGCAACCATTCTGTTCTTGATTCCATTTGCACTGGTAATGTCTTGGGGACCGGCAAACGGATGGACCACACCGTTAAATATCGGGTTGATCGTTCTGGCTGTTGTTGGTGCTGTATTACTGATCGTATTTGAGAAAAAGAGTCAGGATCCGATTTTTCCGGTTCGTGTATTGAGCAATAAATTTTATTTATCCATTTTTATGGTTTCACTGTTCTTCAGTATCGCAAATGCGGCATTTAATTATCTGCCGACTTATGTACAGTATTACTGTGGGGTAGATGCGGTAAAAGCAGGATTTTTGACAACACCGTCTCTGATCGCGGCAGCAATTGTAACAATTCTGGCAGGAAATTACGCATCCAAGACACAGAAGTACCGTCCGCTTGTTATGATCTGGGCAGTAGCAAGTGTCGTTGGTGGTGTGTTATTGTGGATGACAGGTATGCCAAAACTCGTTCCAATCGCATTTATCTGGGGCGTGATCAGTATTTTCCCGATGGGATCGGTAAATGGATGTCAGCAGGTAGTACCATATACTTATCCGCTGAATGTACTGAAACCGGAAGAAATTGCAAGTGGTATGGCGTTCATCGGTGTATCAGGTGTATTTGGTAATACCGTGGCAAACGGTATCACAGGTGCTATCATCAATGGAAGTGATATGGTAAACTGCTTCAAGGTACCGCTGATCTGTGCAATCGTAATGCTGATCTTTGCACTTATGTTTAAAGATGTGAAGAAAGGAGAAACATTGTAAGAAATTACTTTGGTATCAAAGGGAGAATTTATATAAGATTCAAAAATGAGGATTTCTGAATTTCAGAAATCCTCATTTTTGTTTGACAACAGATTATATTTACTCAGCTTCTGATAAAAACAGCGTCTTGAGATACCGAGGATCTCAATGGCCTGTGTTTTATTTCCTTTACAGAGCTGCAGGGTATTTATGATTGCTTCGCGTTCTGTATTTTCCAGAAGTTCATGCAGCTGAAAGGTCTGGTGCTGACTGGGGGCTGCAGTAAAGCGGTTATTTTTGATCCTGTCGGGAAGCTGCTCCACATCAATGATATCGTCATAAGAGAGGATGGCAGCCCGCTCCACATAATTTTTTAGTTCCCGGACATTTCCAGGCCAGCTGTAGTTGGTGATGGCAAAAATCGCCTGTTTGGTAAAGGAATAGTTCCGTTCGTATTTCTGGTTCAGCTCATCCAGAAACATACGTGCAAAAATTTCAATGTCAGTGCTTCGTTCCCGCAGTGGTGGAATGTTCAGACCGATGACATTAATGCGGTAGTAGAGGTCTTCACGGAAGGTTCCTTCGCCAATCATTTCTTCCAGATTTCGATTTGTTGCAGTGATCAAACGAAAATCCAGATCAATGCTGTGTTCTCCACCGATGCGTTCCACTTTGTGTTCCTGAAGGACACGAAGGAGTTTGACCTGCATGGAAAGCGGCAGTTCGCCAATTTCGTCCAAAAAGATCGTACCGTGATTTGCAAGTTCAAATTTTCCTGGCTTGCCGTTTGACTTGGCACCGGTGAAAGCACCGGCTTCATAACCAAACAATTCACTTTCCAGAAGGGTGTCAGGAATGGCGGCACAGTTGATCTTGATCAACGGTCCGTCTGCGCGGTTACTGCTGTTGTGGATGGCATTCGCCAGGACTTCTTTACCGGTTCCACTCTCTCCGATGATACAGATGCTTGCATTGGATCTGGAAGCCCGCGCCGCGGTGCGCAGCATATTGATGAAATTCGGATCCTGTCCAATGATATGGTGAAAGGCCGGTGGAAGTTCCGCTTTGCTGTCCAGCTGCGTCTTCAGTGTTTTTGCAAGGTTCTGGAAGTGTTCCAGTTCCTGATGTACATGTGTCAGTTCCGTTACATCACGCATCAGTGCCATGGCACCGACCAGTATATTGTTGGAAAAAAGTGGAATGATATCTGCGTACATGTCTTTTTGTGCAGAATAAATATGGGAGATATCCCCGGTTAACGGCTGTCCGGTGGCCAGTACATCGTGAATACGTGCCAGCGGTTCAAATTTTTTCAGTTCCCGTCCAATGATGCGTTCCCGCCTGACCTGAAAGGTATTCAGGTAGCTTTCATTTACAAAGAGAACGGTAGAGTCTTTATCAATGATCAGAATATTTTCCGGTATTTTGTTCAGAAGATCGATCAGAAAATTGTATTCCGGGTCGTTTTTATGTAGCGAAAACAAAGCTTCGCTGATGGAAGCCAGTTCTTTTTTTCCTGTGTCAGTCATATTGATTTTATCCTTTTAGATTGCCTGTGTTAGATAGTACATAATATTTCCCGTTGCATTAATTATATATCGGATATCATTCAGATGGCAAGTGAAAAATTACCTCTGTATAACTATATAATTTTTAACCACGTTGTGTTATTTGTATACATTTTTGCACAGAGAAAACGAAGGAACTGAATTTGAAAAAAAGAAAAAGAGCTGGAGGAGAAGCGCAAATACAGGCTTTTTGAAAAAATAAAAGAAAACTTAGAATTTTGGCACGGGTATTGCATTAATTAAGTGTGAAAAGGAAATACGGAAATGCAAAAGGGTTTCCATATATGAAACATACAAGGAGGAGATGTAATGTCAACAATCAAAACAATCACAAAACCTATTGAGACTGCAGAAGAGTATGTGCAGAGCTTACGTGACATGAAAACAGAGATCTGGGCACTTGGGGAAAAAATCAATAATATTCCGGATCATCCGTTATTCATTCCACATGTAAATGCGGTAGCAAAAACATATGAAATGCCGTTTCCGGTAGAGAGCCATTTAACCGGTCATACAATCAACCGTTTTAACCATATTCATCAGAGCACAGACGATCTGGTAGCAAAAGTTAAAATGCTCCGCACATTGAATCAGCAGACAGGCTGCTGTATCCAGCGTTGTGCAGGTATGGATGCCTTAAATGCAACTTATATCGTAACTTATGAGATTGATAAAAAGTATGGCACAAATTATCATGAGAGATTCAAAAAATTCCTTACATATGTACAGGATTACAACCTTGTAACAATCGGTGCCATGACAGATCCGAAGGGTGACAGAAGTAAAAAAGCAAATCAGCAGGACGATCCGGACATGTTCCTTCATGTAGTAGAGGAGCGTGAGGACGGTATCATCGTCCGTGGAGCAAAAGCGCATCTGACCGGCGTATCCGGCGCACATGAAGTAATGGTATTCCCGACAGAGAATATGAAAGAAGATGCAAAAGATTATGCAGTTGTATTCTCCTGCCCGGTTAATACACCAGGTATTACTTATATTTTCGGACGTCAGACAAATGATACAAGAAAACTTGATACGGAGCATCCGATCGATCAGGGAAATCCGAAATATGCATGTGTCGGCGGCGAGTGCCTTGCAATTTTCGATGATGTATTTATCCCTTGGGAAGATGTTTATATGTACAAAGAGTACGATTTCGCAGGAATGTTCGTAGAGGCTTTCGCATCTGCTCATCGTCAGAACTACGGTGCATGTAAAGGTGGTATCGCAGACGTTCTGATCGGTGCTGTATACGGAATCGCAAAAGTAAACGGATACGCAAAAGCAAGTGCAGTAAAAGACAAAATTGCAGATATGATCAACTTATCTGAGACATTGTATGCAGGTTCCATTGCATGTTCCTATGAAGGACATCCGACAGAGTCCGGTGCATGGAGAGCAGATACAATGCTTGCAAATATTACAAAACATAATACAACAAAATTTGTATATGAGATCAACAGACTGGCTCATGACCTTTGCGGCGGATTGCTTGCAACCCTTCCGGGAGAAGCAGATCTGCGTCATCCGGAAATCGGACCTCTGGTAGAGCGGTTCCTTGCAGGAACAGATGCAATGACAACGGAAGATAAAATGCGTTTATATCGTCTGGTTGAAACCATCAGTGGTGGTACTGCAGCAGTAGAGGCTATGCATGGTGCAGGATCTCCACAGTCCCAGAAGATCATGATGTTACGTGATGCCAAACTGGAACAGAAACTTCAGTTTGCAGAGAAATTAGTAGGATGCAGCGGAGCTTGCGACGGATGCTGCAACTGTAAATAAGCAGGAGGACACTATGGCTTACAATTCAATTATTCTGACAAAAGAAGACAATATCGCGATCATTCAGATGAACAATCCAAAAGCAATGAATGCACTGGAGGATGAATTATCCGCAGAACTGCTGGACGCATACAAAGATGTTGCAGCAGATCCACAGATCGGTGCAGTTATCCTGACAGGTGCTGAAAAAGCATTCTGTGCAGGTGGAGATCTGAAGAAACTGAGCAAAGGGTTTGAATCCGTAGAAGCAGGATATGATTACATGAAATCATTCCGTGCAATGGTTACTACATTTATGAATATGCCAAAACCGACGATCGCAGCAGTAAACGGTTATGCGGTAGGTGCAGGATTCTGTATTGCAATGCAGGCGGATCTGATCCTTGCTTCTGATAAAGCAAAATTTGGTATGGCTTTCCAGGGCGTAGGACTGATCCCGGATCTGGCTGGTATGTATACATTACCACGCCTGGTTGGTCTTCAGAGAGCAAAAGAACTGATCTTTACCGGACGTACCATCGGTGCAGAAGAAGCAAAAGAGATGGGTATCGTAAATCAGATCGTTGCACATGATGACCTGATGGCAGAGGCAAAGAAACTGGCAACAAAACTGGCAAACGGTCCGCGTGTTGCACTGCGTATGGCAAAGAACGTGATCAACGATTCCATTAATATTACATTAGAGCAGCTGTTGGATCTTGAGCCGCACGCACAGGCCATCTGCTTTGCAAGTGAGGATCACAAGATCGGTGTCAATGCATTTTTTGCAAAAGAAAAACCGAAATTTGTTGGAAAGTAAAAAGGATAAAAATAAATAAACCAAATAAATGACTGAAAAGTAAAAGATAAGAAAGGAAGGAAATAGTCATGGCAAGAGTAGAAATTAATATGCCTCGTTTTGGCGCACAGATGAAAGAGGGAAAAATTCTGGAGTGGAAAGTTGCAGTAGGCGACACAGTAGAAGAGGATGATGCTTTACTGGAAGTGAAAGCAGAAAAAATGGATGCAGAGGTAGAAGCTCTGGATGAAGGAAAAGTTGTTGAGATCATTGCAAAAGTTGGTGAGACATATCCGGTAGGAGCTGTTCTTGGTTATATTGAGACAGATGATGAAGACTGATTTCGTCTAAAATAGAGTACATTCAATTGGAACAGAAGATACCGTCTGATGCCGGAAAGGTGTCAGGCGGTATCTTTGTTATCTGAAAAAAACTGAATGAGTTTCTGTCAGGTTTTAATGTTTATATCAGGAGGTGTTGTTATGGGACTGATCGCTGTGGCGGCGAATCCGGCTTCAGGAAGAGACATTCGACGGATCGTTTCTTCTGCGACTGTTTTTAATAACAGGGAAAAGCAAAATATTGTAGAGCGCATGATCCTGGCTGCGACACAGATGGGGGAACATCGCTTCTGTATCATGCCGGAGACCTTTCATTTTGCAGACCGGATCCGGGAACATCTGGTAGATGACTTTCATGCCATTCCGGAGGATGCAGTGTATACACCGGAACATTTTGAAGTGTTCAATAACCAGAATGATACGACGCGGTTTGCACGGTATGCGGAAGAAATCGGTGCGGATCTGCTGATCGTGCTTGGCGGCGATGGAACAAGCCGGGTGGCGGCAAAAGGGATTCGGCAAATACCGCTTCTGTCTGTTTCTACCGGAACCAATAATGTATTTCCGGAAGTAGTAGAAGGAACGGTTGCAGGGCTGGCGGCTGCGGTGCTGGCTTCCAAAACCGTGAAAGTGCAGGAGTGCTGTGAGCCATGCAAAAGGATTGAAATTTATATCAATGGAAAATATACGGATCTGGCACTGGTGGATGTTGTATTTTCCGGTTATGTGTATTCCGGGGCAAAAGCAATCTGGAGCAGGGAGGATATTGATCGTGTTGTGGTTACACAATGCCATCCGGCAGCGATCGGGTTTTCGGCAATTCCCGGTAACCATCTGATCGTTCTCCCGGAAGAGCCATTTGGAGCAATCGCAGAGTGTGGAAACGGACCGGCAAATGCAAAAGTATCGCTGGCAGCAGGTTCTGTCACACCGGTACAGATCACAGAATCTGATAAGGTGCGGGAAGGAGAACAGATGATCTGGAAGATGGACCGAAGCGGCATGCTGGCATTGGATGGAGAGCGGGAAGTGACGTACCGCGCCGGGGATGAAGTGATGTTATGCATCAGAAGAAATGGTCCGCTCCGCGTTAATATCCGGAAAACACTGGAGCTTGCACAGCAGCGAGGATTCTTTCGAAACTGATGTGTGCACAAAAGTATACAGTTATATATTTTTTAGATACTTTGGAGTAAAAATAACAAACGGGAAAACGTCAAAAAGCCTTTAAAATCAAGGGTTTCCGGAGATCTGAAAATGATACAGATATGGCATGTAATTTGCATGTAAATAAAGTAAATAAATGAAAGGAAAAGAGGGTGTTTTTATGGAAGGTACAATGAAAGCAATGGTATTGGAAGCTCCCGGTAAATTTGTGATGAAAGAGCTTCCGATTCCGAAACCGGGACCGAGAGATGTATTGCTGAAAACAAAATATGCAGGTATCTGTGGCAGTGATTTTCCAATTTATAAAGAAGGTAAATTTGTTCCGCATCTTCCACAGGTTATCGGCCATGAGGCAAGCGCCGTTATTGTCGAAAAAGGAGAGCTGGTAGAAGACTTTGAGATCGGTGACAGAGTAACAGGAACCAATATCCAGTTCTGTGGTCACTGCCCGGCTTGTAAGGCAACTCCTGAGGGAGAATTAGCATGGGGCTGTGAGAACATTGCTTCACTGGGACTTGGGTTTGGTGTACAGGGTGTGTTTGCTGAATATTTTATAATCCATGACATAATACCTGGAATGTCGCTTTTTAAAATTGATGACAGTGTGGATGATCTGGAAGCGGCCATGTGTGAACCAATGTGTACCGGTGTGGGCTGGTACAGCGTACCGGATCCGAAACCGGGAGATAAGATTGTGATCACAGGTGCCGGAATTATCGGTGAGAGTATTCTGCAGCAGGTATTGAAGATTCCGGACGTAGAAGTTGTGATCTCTGATTTCTCACAGCTCCGTCTGGATGTGGCAAAGAAGATGGGTGCACATCATATCTGTAATCCGGCGAAAGATGGTACAGCATTGGATTATGTGATCGATCTCTGGGGAAATAAAGAGTTCTTATATAACTATGGTGACCGCATCAGTGGAAACGCGGATATCGTATATGAGTGTTCCGGAAATGCCAAAGCATGGGCAGAGGCTATTCAGATCGCAAAACCGGGCGGAAAAGTATGTACCGTTGGAACCTGTGAGGGTATGGCAACGATCAGCCCACAGTGGATCCAGTTAAAACAGGTACAGCTTTACGGTGGATTATATGGTGGAATCGGACAGGCTGTTGCTGAAATCAATGCAGGTAAATTAAATGTCAGAAATCTGGCGACCCAGGTATTCCCGCTGGAGAAACTGGATGAGGCATTTCAGGTGGCAATGGATTCCAGTAAATCAATTAAAGTTTTGATCAAAGTGGATCCGGAAGCTGGTGACTATCCTTACAACAAACAGGATTAGCAAAGAATTGGAGGTTAATACAAAGTTATGAAGTATTCAAACGAAGAATTAATGGCGATGTACCGGACAATGGTGGAGGGCCGTATGTTTGACCTTGAGCTTGATCGACAGAACAATCAGGGTAAACTTTCCGGTATGTTTCATTTCAGTATCAATCAGGAAGCAATCGGTACCGCAGTAGCACATGCGTTGGCAGATGATGAACCGTTTATGCCATCTCACCGCTGCCGTCCGTTGTATTTATACCGCCTGGACAAACGTCGTTTCCTTGAGGAACAGGTTGGATTAAAGATGGGATATTCCAAAGGAACATCCAGTGATTTCCATCTGTGTCTTCCGGAAGTGGGATTTGTACCAAATCCGTCTATTCTGGGAGCCGGCGCACCGATCGCCTGCGGATATGCATTTGCATGGAAACGGAAACATCCGGGAAAAGCAATGATTCAGCTGATGGGTGACGGAACATTCAACGAAGGTGTTGTTCATGAGGCATTGAACTGGGCTGCCATTCAGAAATTACCATTAGTATTTTTGGTAGAGAATAACGGCTGGGCGATGAACACCGATCCTGCATATTACCGTGCAAGTGATAATATTGCTGACCGTGCAAGAGCCTGTGGCCTGGATGCGGTTGTTGTAGATGGAAATGATCTGCTTGCTATGCGCGAAGTGGTAGATGCAGCATTAGAGCGTGCAAGAAAGAATAACGTACCATCTCTGATCGAGGCTTGCACTTATCGTGTAAAAGGACACTTCAACGGTGATACAGGCTGGTATCGTGATCCGAAGTATCATGAAGAGATGATGGAAAAATACCCGGATCCGATTCCTCGTTATGAGAAAGTACTGGTAGAGAATGGCGTGGCTACTCAGGAAGAACTGGATGCGCTGAAAAAATCGATCAAGAAAGAAATCCGTAAGATGGCAAACGAGGTATATGAAGAATCATTAGATCCTGCAAATAAAGTAGATTTAGAAGAAATGCTGCGCCCGGAGACAATGTGGGCAATGCCGATGGAGGGACTGCAATAATGAAAAAAATTACATTAAATAATGCTTTGGATGAAGCATATCTGGAGGAAATGCAGAGAAGTGAAGACGTAATTTTATTCGGAGAAGATGTCCAGACCGGCTGTGGCGCAACATCCCATCCGATCGTATCCGCTAATTTCGGACCGGACCGTCTGATTCCGATGCCGATCACAGAGCAGCTGATCTGTAACAGTGCGGTAGGTATGGCACTGGCAGGCATGCGCCCAGTCGCAGAGCTTGGTTTTGAAGATTTTTTAAGTCTTGGATTTGATGCACTGGCAAATCAGGCAGCAAAAATCCGTTTCTGGTCACATGGAAAAGTATGCTGCCCGATGGTTGTTGTAACAGCCGGTGGTGTCGGTGCAGGATGCGGATGTAACCATTCCCAGAAAGCGGAGGCATGGCTGGCAAATATTCCTGGCTTAAAAATTCTCTGCCCATCGACAGCTGCCGATACAAAGGGTATGATGAAAGCCGCGATTCGTGATGATGATCCGGTATTATTCCTGGTAAATAGAAGTCTTCAGTATATTGAAGATGAAATTCCGGAAGATGAAGATTACATCGTACCTCTTGGAAAAGCAAGAGTGGCTAAAGAAGGTGCAGACGTTACGGTTGTATGCTGGCACCGTCCATATGTATATGCAATGGAGCTGGCAGAAGAACTGGCTGCTGAAGGTATCAACCTTGAGGTAATCGATATCCGAAGCATCTGCCCGTTAGACAAAAAGACGATCATTGATTCTGTCAAGAAAACAGGCCGTCTGGTTGTAAGTCATGAGGCACCGTATAAGTTCGGTCCATGTACAGAAATTATTACATCTGTTATTGAAGAGGCTATGGGTGATCTGAAAGCTGCTCCGGTACGTGCATGCACACCGATGACAGCAATTCCATCCTTAAGTCCTGAGATGGAGACGGTTGTGACAAAGGATCAGATCCGCGATGCAATTTATAAAGTTATGGGGAAAACAAAATAGTTTGTATTAAAAAATTGATTATGACATCTGAGTACGAAACAGAACGTAAGTAAAGGAAAATGACAATAAAACAGGGTAAGGCAGTTTTTCAGGATGAACTTACCCTGTTTGCTTCTACAATTCAAGGGGGGTAGAGAAAATGTCAAAAGGCAAAAAGAAAATATACTATGGTTGGATGATTACGTTACTGGCAGGTCTTACTTATTTCGGTTCCAATGGTCTGTTATCCGCTTCTTCCGGTAATATCATCAGTCAATTATTGCTGGAAAAAGGCTGGGATGCGACCAGTGTATCTTTGACGTATACGATCAGATCGGTTCTGGGTTTATCGCTGCCGCTTGTTGGCCTGCTTTTGTTAAAAGTTGGACCAAGAATCTGTATCTGTGTAACAACGGTAATCACAGCAGTATTTCTGGCACTGACCGGCTGGGTAAATACACCGATGATGTTTGTACTTGTATATGGTATCGCAGTAAGCTTCAGTATGTTATTTAACGATCAGCTGGCATGTTTTGCAGTTGTAAATAACTGGTGGGATAAGCGGCGAGGAGAACAGGGTGGCTATGTGCAGGCTCTGGGTGGTCTTGGAGGTGTCGTATTTCCACCGATCATTGCATTATTATTTATGCATTTCAGCTGGAAAATGTCTCTGGTTATCATGGCAGTTCTTCTGGTAGCAATCACAGCATTACCGCAGTGGTTTTTAATGAAGGATTATCCGTCTCAGATGGGACTGGAAGTTGATGGTGGTGTGACAGAAGAAAAAGCAGATAAAAAAGCAGATGTAAAAGTTGAGAAGAGATATTATCAGTCTCCGGTTAACTGGGATGTAAAAGATGCAGTTGCAACTCCGCAGATCTGGATCATGGGTATCACCTGGGGTGGTGTTACTTTTGGATACTGTGCAGTTATGTATTTTGGTATTACGCATATGATGATGAATGGATTTGGTCAGCTTCAGGCAGCTTCTCTGGTGTCTGCACTGAGTCTGTTTATCCTGATCGGATCTCTTGTACTGAGCCGTATTACAGACCGTATCAATCCGCGTATTTCTCTGTTTTTGATTTCTTTGTTATGCGGAATTGGATATCTGGTATTTAACTTTGGGGTTGTAAATAACAGTGTTCCGGTGATCATTCTTGGTATGGCACTGGCAGGTCTGCCGGATGGACCGATTCTTTCTGCAATCATGAATGGTATCTGTTCTTTTTATGGAGCCAAAAATTATGCAGCGATCCAACCATATTGTAATGTTGTATTAACGATCATCGCATCCGTTTCATCTGTTGTTTGTGGTGCTGTATTAAGCAGTACAGGTTCTTTATCCGGTGCGTACTATATTTCAGCAATTTTTGCTGTTATTGTAGCATTTATGGCACTTGCATTGAAACCACCGAAAGTAACAGATAAGTTAAAAGAAAAATATGCAGCACGAGATGCAGCAGAAGCAAAACTTGCAGGTGATGAATTACTTGGATCGTAACAGAATCATGAAAACTTCATTTTAATCATTGTTAAAAACTCAAAACCTGAAAGAACCGATGTTCGTATGAACATCGCTTCTTTCGGGTTTTATATTTTAGAGAAAATTTTGGAAATGAACAAATTTTGTTGTTACGTTATGTATTGTAAGGTTAGGATATGGGTTATTTTATAATTTGTGGCAGCACATGCCATGTACATCGTGAGCTGCTTCCATCAGGATTTCACTTACAGTTGGGTGAGCATGAATGGTATCTGCCAGCTGATCAACGGTAAGTCCGTTCTGGATAGCCAGGGTTGCTTCGCCGATCATTTCTGTAGCATTTGCGGAAACAATATGGCATCCGATGACTTTTTCTGTCTTTGCGTCACAGATGATCTTTGCAAAACCGTTGCTGCTGTTGATGGCAAGGCTTCGGCCATTACCGGATACATCAAATTTACCGGTTTTGATCTCGATGTCCTGTGCTTTTGCCTTTTCTTCTGTGAGGCCGACACAGGCGATTTCCGGTGTTGTATAGATACAGCTTGGAACGGCATCGTATGCCATTGTTTTATCCAGGCCTGCGGCGTTGTCTGCGGCTACCATACCCTGAGCGGTTGCTACATGGGCTAACTGGATCTTGCCTGTGATATCACCGATGGCATAGATACCAGGAACATTGGTACGCATGTGATCATCTACTTCGATAAATCCACGGTCTGTTACTTTGATGCCGGCTGATTCCGGACAAAGGGCTGCAGTTTCCGGTTTACGTCCGATGGCCATAACCACCAGCTCAGATTCGATGGACAGGGAAGCTCCGTTTTCTTCGTATACAACGGTATGTCCGTCCTGGATCTCGCATACTTTTGCGCTTGTATGGATCTCAACACCTTTTTCTTCTGTGAGAATGTATGTCATGAGTTCACAGATTTCCGGATCATTTCCATACAGGATGGATGGCATCATCTCAACGATAGCAACTTTTTTACCGAGATTTGCGAATAAGGTGGCAAATTCTACCCCGATGACACCGCCGCCGATGATGGTTACGGATTCCGGACACTCGGTAAGGGAGAGTACACCGTCAGAGTTCATGACTGCTTCGTGGTCTGCTCCCGGAATCGGAATGAAAGCAGGAGAAGAACCGGCAGCCAGAATAATGTTTTCTGCTTCGTATTCGGTATCGTCTACTTTGAATGTATGTGGTCCGGTGAGAACTGCCTCACCGCGGATAATGTCGGCACCGTGTCCGGATACAAGTGCTTCCACGCCGGAACGGAGCTGTTTGACAACTTTATCTTTTCTCTTGGCGATTTTTTTATATTTAAATCCAACTTCGCCATTTACTTCGATGCCGAGTGATTTGCAGTGATTGATCTCCGCAAATACATCAGAGCTGTGAAGCAGTGTTTTGGTCGGGATACAGCCGCGGTTTAAACAGGTGCCTCCCAGATCCAGTTTTTCTACCAATACAGTTTTAAGTCCGCGCTGTGCGCATTGAATTGCGGCAATGTAGCCGCCTGGTCCGCCGCCGATGACGGCTGCCTGATATTGAGCCATTTGTAAATCCTCCTATACATATTTAATTGCTGCTGTTGACATAGACCGTAAGGACTGCCAGTACGATGGTTATGTGATCACCTGTGCCCATTTGCGGCATATGAAGACCGGGGGCAGAAGCACCGCCGGAATGCAGCTGTATTTCTGTGTCATAAGCACCGAGATAGTCAGATAACGGTTTGGTATCGATGGAGTCTGACTCAGGTGCATAGATATCTGCTTTTACCCGGATATTACCATCTCCCGGCGAGAACTGAAAAATTTCATGCACGCCTGCCATACAGCAGTGGTGGGTGGCATCCTGAAGCGCTTTTAAAGCTGCTTTTGTGTTGTCCCCACCATGCATATCCACGCCCTGCCCTATCTCGATCAGATAACGCTGAAAGGCCATGTTTAGTCCTCCTTAGGTGCTGCTTTGTGGTACATATAAGTCCATGGATCCTGCAGAACTTTATTGACGCTTGTCAGATATTTGGCAACATTAACGCCATCTGCAAAACCATGATCGATGGTCAGACTGAACAGTGTCAGGTTTGCCGGAACGATTTCATCATTCTCGTTGTAAACTGGAAGTTTACGGTTGCGGCTGATACCAAAAATTGCAGCCTGTGGCGGATTCAGGAACGGATGCTGATCATCAATCAGGAATGTTCCAAGGTTGCTTACGGAGAATGTTGCGCCGTACATTTTGACACGCATTAATTTCTTCTTACGCAGGTAACCATAAATCTTGTTTAATTCATCGGAGATTTCCTCGATGTCTTTTTCGTTTACTTTGTCGATAACCGGTGTCATAAGGACACCATCGATGCTTGCTGCAACACTGATGTTGATATCATCATAGTAAATGAGTTTCCCATCCTGTCTGGAACCGTTTAATTCCATGTTTTCTTCCAGTGCACAGGCAGCTACTTTCACATATAAATCCCCAAATGTGATTTTTTTGCCGGTGTCTTTGAGTTTTTCGTTTACCTCTTTGCGGAACTCCATTAATTTTGTGATGTCGAGCTCGGCAGAACCGGTACCCTGTGGAAAATTACGTTTGCTGTTTAACATATTTTCTGCAATGATGGCTCTGGCTCCTTCCAGTGGAAGCTCTTCCCGCACACGACGTCCTTCATCATCAATAAATGCCATAATACTTACTCCTCCTTCAAAGTGTGATACTCTTATAGATGCAAAAACTGTGCCAAAATGAAAGATGGAGAAGTTGTAAAAACAATCTTGAAAAGCTGTTGATTTTTGCTAAAATATTATTTGCATGAGGAGAAAAAACGTACAAAAGTGATAAATGAGGTGAAGAAGGTATGGCAGTAAAAAATCTGAAATTGTCAGATGAACAGACATTGCAGTTATTGCTGGATGTGTTGGATAATCTTGATACAAAGATACTTGTGATTGACAAAGAGGGGAATTTTCGCTATTTTAACCAGCGTTATCAGGATTATTATGGGGCAATGTTTGCAGAGCAAAATAAAATTTCTCCGGAGGAGGTTTGTAAGCTGAATCTGTTTGAAATGAAGAGTCGTGATGCGGAGATCCTGACAGATGCGATCAGGGCTGCAAAAGCGGTAGAAAAATTCTATAATGAACCGACAGTAAAGGAAGAACACAATGTATTTACCGATATCTATCCGCTGCATGTGAGTGATGAATTCTGGGGAATCATGGTAGTGGAGCACAATACGGAACTTGTGTCGGAACTGAGCAATCAGCTGAACTATTATAAATCCCTGAACAGCAGCTTAAAGCAGCAGTTGAATAACAAAAAAGAACTTCCGGCAGCTTACCGGAATGTGATCGGAGAATCAAGTAACATGATGCGGGTGCTGGAGATGTGTGCACATGTGGCGCCAACACACAGTTCCGTCTGTCTGCTGGGAGAGAGTGGAACCGGAAAAGAAGTGCTGGCTGAGGCCATTCATAAAAGCTCCAAGCAGGTGGATGGTCCGATGATCAAAGTAAACTGTGCTGCAATTCCGGAAAACCTGATCGAGAGCGAATTGTTTGGATATGAGGGCGGGGCATTTACCGGTGCCAATCCTCATGGAAAAGCAGGTAAATTTGAGCTGGCAAACGGAGGAACATTATTCCTGGATGAGATCGGTGAGATGCCGCTGGCTATGCAGGCCAAGCTGCTGCGTGTAATTCAGGAGCGGGAAATTACAAGGATCGGCGGTTCCAAGACAATCAAACTTAATTTCCGTCTGGTCACAGCGACAAACCGGAATCTGGAGAAGATGATCGAGGAAGGTACCTTCCGTGAGGATCTGTTTTATCGTATCTGCGTTATCCCGATCAATATTCCACCGCTGCGGGAGCGCAGGGATGATATTCCGCTGTTGGCAAATGAATTTTTAAATGTACCGGATCTGTCCTTTGGAGAACAGCGTTCTTTCTCTGATGCCGTTATGAATCAGATGAAAAATTACAAATGGCCGGGCAATATCAGGGAATTGAAAAATTGCGTGGAACGTATGGCAGTATTGTGTCCGAACCCATGTATTGATGTGGAATATTTACCATTACAGATTACAAAATCTGCATTGAAGCAGCATGGTGAACTGGAGAATCAGTATAATTTGCATGAGATCATAGAAAAGGTCGAGTACAATACGATCAAGACGGTTCTTGGTATGGTAAATGGAAATAAGTCCAAGGCGACGGAAGTGCTTGGAATTTCCAAACGAAACCTGTATATGAAGATGGAAAAATTTGGTTTAAAATAAATAAAAAAATTTTTGATGATGAAAAAACGGGACAGTTACAGTCCCGTTTTTTGTATACTTTTTATACGATAAGGATAAAAAATAATTCTTTTTTATCCATTTAGGAAATGAAAAAACAGAGAACATAACCCTTCTTTTCAACTCATTATCTGGCATGAAAATTGCTATATATTTAGATAAGAGATAACATCCATTTCTATTAGAGATTGAATAATAAAATGTCAGGGGGATTTCCTGAAAAATAATAGAAGGAACATGACAGAGGAGGAGAAGAAACATGATCTATATCGAATCGAAAAGTACAAACCCGTATTATAATCTGGCGATGGAAGAATATGTGTTTGAAAAAATGGACCGCAGCAAAGACTATTTTATTTTGTGGCAGAATTACAATACCATTGTCGTAGGGAAATATCAGAATACAGCAGAAGAAATCAATCAGGAGTATGTAAATGAGCATGGAATCCGTGTGGTACGGCGTCTGTCCGGGGGTGGGGCAGTATATCATGATACTGGTAATCTGAACTATACATTTATTGTCGGACAGGAGAAAAATCCGGAATTTGATTTTTCCCTGTTTTCCACACCGGTCATTAAAGCACTGGATAAACTTGGGGTTAAGGCAAGCCTGAACGGACGAAATGATATTTCTATTGATGGAAAGAAATTCTGTGGAAATTCCCAGTATGCAAAGCATAAACGGTTGCTGCATCATGGCTGCATTATGCTGGACTCTAATCTTGGAACCGTAGCGGATGCACTGAAAGTAAAAGAGGCAAAATTTGATTCTAAAAGTGTTAAATCGGTACAGAGCAGAGTGACGACCATCAATGCCAATGCGCCGAAAAAGATTTCGATGGAGGAATTTAAGGAAACACTGAAAGCCTGTGCATTTGAAAATGAAGAACTGGAGGAATATAAGTTATCCATTGTGGATGAGGCCGAGATCATGCATTTGAAAAAAGAGAAGTATGAGACCTGGGACTGGGTATATGGAAGAAATCCGAATTATAATGTAACCTACGAAAAGAAATTCCCAAGCGGTCTTGTCACATTAAAAATGCAGGTGGAAAATGCTTGTATTGATGATATCAAGATTTACGGAGACTTTTTCGGGAATGGAGAGATTCGTGAGCTGGAAGACCAGATCAGAGGAATGAAAATAGATCAGAGTCTGAGAGAAAATCTGAGTACGCTGGATGTGGGATATTACATGAGCGGCATCACTGCAGATAACCTGTATCAGATGATTGTATAAAAGGTTGGAGGTATAGATATATATGGAAACAGTTATTTTTCATGCCGGAAATGCAGGGCTGTTCTTTTATCGGAATGGTACAGGGATTCTTGTAGATGGGATTTATGACGGTGGGGAAGTTGGTATGTCTCCAATGCCGGAACAATGGAAACAGGATATGCTTCAGTGCAGAGGGCTTTTTGAGAGAACCAGTGGCCTGATTTTTACGCACCTGCATCCGGATCATTATAATAAAGCGTTGACGGAACAATATCTGGCAGAATTAAAGAAGCAGGGAAAAAGGATTTTCTGTTATGGCCCAGGCTGGGAATACAATAATGTTACGATAAAAGATCTTGGTGATGGAATGGAGTGTTTCCAGATTGGAACTGCGGAAATTATCACGAGACAGACAATCCATGATGGCGAGATCTGGAGAAAGGATTTTCATAATTCTCTTCTTATAAAAATGGGGGATGAAAGTTTCTTTATAGCGGGTGATGCGGAACTTTTTGAGACAGATGCGGATGCATTTTTACAATATACAGATGAGGTACAGATGGCATTTGTGAATCTGTATCAGTTGAACGGAAAAACCGGGCAGGACTGTCTGGCAAAGATACAGCCTCAGCGGGTGATGCTGTATCATTTGCCTTATGAAGAAGATGACAGTTATCATTATCTGCAGCTCAGTCGTCAGATTGTGCGAAAATTTGCCCGTGCCTGCAATATGCAGCCCGAAGTAATGGAGCATATGAGCTGGGTAGATCATCATGAAATCCGATTTAGATCATATGCAGTACATGGATCAGAAGCAGCCATGCAAGTCCGTAGTAAGTAACAACGGCAACCAGATCGTTGACCGTTGTGATCAACGGACCGGAAGCAACGGCCGGATCAATTTTGATCTTGTGGAAAAACATCGGGATCAATGTGCCGACCATGCTGGAGATCACCATGGCTACCGTCAGAGAAAATCCAACGCAGCCGGAGATCAGGAATGCATGTCCCATCGGATAATTTTTTAACACACAAATGTACAGGCCAATGAATACGAAAGAGAGGATTCCAAGGAAAAGTCCATTCAGGAATCCAACTTTCATCTCTTTCATAACAAGGCGGAATTTTTGCTTTGCGGTCAGTGCCTCGTCAACCAGTACACGGATGGTAACAGCCAGAGACTGAGTACCAACGTTTCCTGCCATATCAAGGATCAGGGACTGGAAACACATAACGATCGGCAGTACAGCTACGACTGTCTCAAATACGCCGACCACGGAAGATACCGCCATTCCGAGAAACAGCAGAATGATCAGCCATGGCAGACGTTTTTTGATACTGGTGGATGTTTTTTCGTGCAGATCTTCTTCTGCAGTCAAACCAGCCAGTTTTGCGTAGTCTTCACCCATCTCATCATCGACGGCCTCTACGATATCCTGAGCAGTCAGAATACCGATCAGTTCTCCGGAATCAGTCAGAACCGGAAGGGAATCTTCGGCGTAATCTTTGATGGTTTCAATACAGTTTTCAATTTTTTCATGATCTGTTACATACGGATAGGAAGTGCTGATGATGTCTTCCAGTTCATCGTTTTCTCTGGCGATGATCAAATCCTTCAGATCAATGGCACCATAAAATTTATCGGCATCGTCCACTACGTAAACCGTGGAAATATTGTCATTTTCGCCTGCCTGCGCTACCAGTTCACGCATAGCCTGACGGACAGACAGTTCTTTTTTGATGGCAACAAAGTTCGTTGTCATCATACTTCCGATTTCATCCTCATCATAGGAGAGAATCAGATGAATATCGTGGCTGGAATCAGCATCCAGCAGTTTTACGATTTTTTCTTTTGCGGATGCTTCCATCTGCTCCAGAACGTCAACCGCATCATCAGAATCCATGTAGGATACGATTTTTGCAGCCTGGTTGACGCTGAGCTCTGACAGATACTGTGTCGGTGTCTCCAGATAGGAAAAAATTTCCGCAAGCCGTTTAGCGCCCAAAACCGGATACAGTTTCTTGCGCTGCTGTGGAGACAGCAGTTCTAATGCATCTGCAATATCTCTTTCGTGATAATCATTCAGTCGATCCAGCAGGACCTCATTTTTTAACGGGCTCTGAATGATTTTCAGTAATTCTTCTGCGTAGTTTGGTCTGTTGTTTAATGTTTTTTTCATCGCATTTCCTCCTGACAGCCCTCAAATACAGTAGAAATCTTTTTAAATAAAATGAAGAATCCATCCGTATTTCTGAAAAAAGGGCATAAAAAATCACCGCTTTACGAAATTCCGAAAGCAAACGTTACAGTTACTACTGTGCAGTATAGGAATCCTCTGTGCGGTGGGAGTAAATTGAATAAAGTTATAGGGATTAATGCACAGTCCAAGTGAGAAATGGAATTGGCATCCCAAATATTTTTATATCAATTTTATATCCAGTTGGAAATGAAAATGCAGGGATCAGTGAATTACATGGAACAGCTGCATATTCAGTTTCCATTGTCTGCCACCGCAGATCATACTTCGTCCTGTACTATCACAATTGTCCATGATCACACCTCCTGTTAAAATTTCAGAATGTTTTCTGTTGATGATTCGTTTTTTATCTGCCTGTTATGCAGCAAAATCGAACCGGGTTTTATAAAAAACTTTTAGAAAACATAAATCTGATGTATTATGAATCAAGGTTGTTTGAAAGGTTATCCTCTCAAAACCTTGGTCAGTTTAATACGAAAAAATGGATTCGTCAAGAGAAAAAATTGAATTTACGGAAATTTTGTTATAGTTCACTCATCACATGTATTCAGGTAATGATCATGCTTGCATGAGGAATTACCTGGATATATAGTGATGAAGTGAGCGCCTTATTATGAGCAAAAATAGTAGTTTTAGCCTTCTTGAAGCAAGTTCAAGAAGTATCGCTCGCAAGCGAGCTCTTTTGCGAATGGCGCGTGGGAACTGTAACACAAGTTAATGAAAGGAAAAGAAAATGAGTAAGAAGAAAAGCAGAAAAAGATTAAAACGGGCAGGCTTGGTTGGCCTGATTGTGATAGCAGCTCTGGTCATCGTGTCTCTTGTTTATGTAAGCAATTATTATCATGTGGAGGATCGGCAGGCGGCGCTGGAAAGCACAGATGATGTGAAAGTAGAAGAAGCTGAGTACGGTTATTTTTTTGATGGACCGGGCAATGATACAGCCCTGATTTTTTATCCGGGAGCAAAGGTGGAAGATCTGGCGTATGCAAGTTTGCTGAAGAAACTGGCAGCGGACGGAATCGACTGCTATCTGGTGCATATGCCGGGCAATCTGGCGTTTTTGGGGATGAACCGTGCGGATAAAATTATGGGAACTTACAGTTATGACCACTGGTATCTGGCCGGTCATTCTCTGGGTGGGGCCATGGCAGCCGTTTATGCGGATAAAAACAGTGAAAAACTGGATGGCTTGATTTTCCTGGCTTCATACTCCACAAAAGATCTGTCGGATACGAATCTGAAAGTGTTGTCTGTTTATGGAAGCAATGATGGAGTTGTGAATATGGATAAGGTGATGGAAGGCCGGAAGCTGATGCCGTCTGCTTATGAAGAATTCTGTATCCAGGGCGGTAACCATGCCGGATATGGAGATTATGGTGCACAGAAAGGGGATGGAGAGGCGGATATCTCGGCAGAGGAGCAGCAGGAGGAGACGGCAGAAAAAATCGTGGAGTTTTGTGAGTAGCGTATCTTTTGACTATGAAATCAAAGAGAATAAAAAATTGATTTTTTCTGAATAAGTTTTACTTATCGTGTATGCAAAAAAGATACACAGAATTATGTAAAAATATATTGTGCAAGATATATGATATATGGTAATATAAGACTATAAGAGTGCAAAATAAAATACGCAGGAGGATTACGATAATGGAAAAATTATTAATTTTAAATCCGGGTTCTACTTCTACAAAAATCGCATATTACGAAGATGAGCAGCAGATCTTTGTAGAGAGCATTTCCCATTCCGCAGATGAGATCGCAAAATACGACCTGATCGTAGACCAGTACGAATTCCGTAAAGATATGATCATGGAAGTCCTGAAAGAGAAAAATGTAAAACTGGAGGATCTGACAGGTATCGTTGCCCGTGGTGGATTACTTCCGCCTCTGAAAGCTGGCGCTTACCGTGTAAATGACGACATGGTATGGCAGCTGAAAAACAAACCGGCTATGGAGCATGCTTCCAACCTTGGTGCTGTTATTGCAGATGCAATCGCAAAACCACTTGGAATCCCGGCTTTCATTTATGACGGTGTAACTGTTGATGAGATGATGCCGATCCTGAAGATCACAGGTCTGAAAGAGATTACAAGAAAAGGTATCGGTCACAACCTGAATACAAGAGCAGCTGCAATGAAATATGCTCGTGAGAACGGCAAAGAGTATAAAGACTGCAAGCTGATCGTAGTACATCTTGGTGGTGGTATTTCCGTAACATTACAGTACGGCGGAAAAGTTGCAGATATCATCAACGATGAGGATGGCCCATTCGCTCCGGAGCGTGCAGGTGGTCTTCCGGTTCAGTCTCTGATCAAATACTTTGGTGAGAGCGGCATGACTACAAAAGAAATGCTGAAGAAAATGAAGAGCCGTGGCGGTCTCGTAGCACATCTTGGTGTAAACGACAGCCGTGAAGTTGAGAAAATGATCGAGAATGGCGATGAGCACGCAAAACTGATCTATGATGCAATGGCATTAAACGTAGCTCGTAAGATCGGTGAGGAAGCCGCAACTGTTGCAGGTGATATCGAAGCAATCATCCTGACAGGAGGAATCGCATATTCTGAGTACTTCACAAATGAAGTAAAGAAAAATGCAGAGTGGATCGCTCCGGTTATTGTATACCCGGGTGAGAACGAGATGGAATCTCTGGCACTTGGCGGACTTCGTGTACTGCGTGGACAGGAAGAAGCACACGAGTTTGTAAGAACTAAGTAATCATTTGTAGAAAGCAGATGGACATGATCCGCTTACACTACATATTCATGATCAAATAACGATATAAAAGCGATTTGACCTCCGGTAGGATTGCAGAGATGCACAGAAGAATATGTTATGCGTTGCATGACGTGCATCTCGCAGCAAGAATGCCGAGAGCATTCTTGAATGTTTGCTTGAAAATCCGAAAGGATTTTCTATATGGGAGTATAATTTATATAGAGCCGCAGCAGGGCGGGTATTCTCTGATGTTAGTCAGAAAATATCTGTGTTGCTGCGGTTTTTCGTTTATAGAAAACGACTGCTAATTTCCTATAAAGTGAAAATATATTTTCTGGCTGTGTAAATTAAGAACGCCGATATTTTTTCTCAGGGAGCGATTGCTAGCGACCGAGACAAAATACCGGCGTTCGATTTGAAAACCTAAATCTTAAAAATTAAAAAAATATATAAACACAGAGGAAAATTTATAACTGTTTAAGACGCAATCCGCCGAATGAGAGATTTTGTAACTCGGGAACCATGTGCGATCGGTTTCCACTCCACTTTCTTAAACATTGCTACAAATGCGATCGGAATATAAGTCATCATGTAAATCGGGAATGTGAACATATATCCGATTTTTTTATACCATGCCATATGCATGTGTTTCCATTCTGTCAGTGTGGTGTAAATGCCAAGTACCAGCATTGCTGCGGAAGTATTTACCGTGAACTTGCCGACGCAGAGCAGTGCGGAAGCAG
This sequence comes from Dysosmobacter segnis, assembly GCA_963659325.1. GTDB lineage: Bacteria > Bacillota > Clostridia > Lachnospirales > Lachnospiraceae > Eubacterium_I. The sequence continues at coordinate 6,224 of CAVKTR010000031.1, read as the reverse complement.
AATCCTGTGCTGTCACCAGTGCAAGGATTGTCAATGTCAGACCTGCAAAGGTGGCCACCATTGTAAGGATAAAGGCCGGAAGATTGGACATCAGCATGTCGAAACAGGAGAAGCCGCCCTTTTTACCGATTTTTGATAACAACTGTTTTCCGTATTTTTTGTATACCTGGAAATAACCTTTGACCCAGCGCATACGCTGGTGCCAGGATACGGAAAGTTTTGTCGGCTGCTCATCGTAAAATTCTGCGTGCTCGCAGTAACCGATTTTTACACCATTTGCGATGCAGTCAGCAGTAAATTCAATATCCTCTGTTAAAAGGAAGAACTTCCAGCCGTCATTTTTCTCAATCAGTTCACGGGAGATCATATAGCCCGTTCCGGATACCATGCAGCTGTTGCCGGTTCTCATTCTTCCGCGGTTTAAAAACTGTGCTTCATGTAAGAACCAGAGACCATAGCCGTGGGAAATCCAGTTGTCACCAAAGTTCTTGGAGTTACGGTAACTTGTAACGGCGTCGTATCCATCATTAAATGTCAGATTCATCTCTGTTATGTAATTCTCATCCAGAATATTATCTGCGTCAAAAATAAAGAATCCATCGTAATCTTCCAGATTGTCACTGAGTGAAATCTGATCCAGTAAGTATTTTAATGCATATCCTTTTCCAACCTGAATCCGGTTAAAACGTTCATATACATAAGCGCCGTGTGCATAAGCAACTTCTGCAGTGGAATCTGTGCAGTTATCGGCAACAACATAAATATCAACCAGTTCTGATGGATAATCCTGTGCGTGAATGCTGTCTAACAGTTCACCAAGAACGTTTTCTTCGTTTCTGGCTGCAATCAATACTGCATAGCGGTGAAGCTGTAACGGTTTGTGTTCTTTTTCCTTCTTAATATACGGTGCGATCAAATAGATAATCTGATAAGAAAAACAGGCAATGAATGCGAATAAGATTGACCAGTTGATCACATGGGTAATTTTAATTAACATAATTGTTTCCTCCCTGTGTGTTTTTGTTTTCGTTATCATCAATATATCAGCTAAATGTTAGGATTTACGGCTGCAATCCTTAACGATTCTTTAAGAAAAAGGGTTAAAAAATATAAAGAATGTATCGTTTCCATATTATATGAGTCCTGTTACGGAAAAAATCATCGTATTTCAACTTAAATTATGCCATTAAGAATACGTATTCAGCCTTTCAATACCTCCGGTTCTGCTTTGGATTCATAAACGGGTGAGATATCTTCATAAATCGTTAAGAATTTGGCGTGGTTTCCGGAAAGAATTGTCTGTTAAAGTGTCAGCATAAAGGAATTGCGGGAAATGATTCCTTTTCGAATGCATTCAAATCGAGTATAATAACGGGGAGGTGAAAGATTATGATAAATATTTTAGTATGTGATGATGATAAAGATATTGTAGATGCCATTGAAATCTATCTGGCTCCGGAAGGATACCATATCTTAAAGGCGTACGATGGCATTCAGGCCATCGAGATGATGCGGAGCAATGATATTCAGCTTTTGATCATGGATGTCATGATGCCGCGTATGGACGGTATCCGAGCCACGTTAAAAATCCGTGAAGAATCAAATATTCCGATCATTATTCTTTCCGCGAAAACGGAGGATACGGATAAGATTTTCGGATTAAATGTAGGCGCAGATGATTATGTGACGAAGCCATTTAATTCCTTAGAGCTTGTGGCAAGGGTAAAATCGCAGCTGCGTCGTTATACAAAATTGGGGACAATGACGCCGGAAACGGTTTCCAATGTTTACCGCACAGGCGGACTGGAGATCAACGATGATATGAAACAGGTCACAGTCGATGGCAGAGTAGTAGAAAAATTAACACCAATTCAATATAATATCCTTCTTTTCCTGACAAAAAACAAAGGAAGAGTGTTTTCCATCGAACAGATTTATGAGAATATCTGGAACGAGGATGCCATCAACGCAGATAATACCGTAGCGGTACATATCCGACATATCCGGGAAAAAATTGAGATTAACCCGAAGGAACCGCGTTATCTGAAGGTGGTATGGGGAATCGGCTACAAGATGGAGGATATAAAAGTCGAGTAGAACGGAGAGATCCTTTATGAAGAAAAAACATTTTTACAGCATATGGGCAAAATCGCTGACAACGGTAATTTTGCTGCTTGCCGGCGGACTGACCGCTATCTGCGTCGGCTGGAGTCTGGTTGGACTTCATGCAGGTATGAACGTCCATGAAATTATGAATCCGGTTGCTTATGAGGAAAGTCAGAGGGCAGAACGTTATGTGAAACGAGAACTGATGAATCAGCTGGATACCTTTAGTTCCGAAAATAAGATTTTAAACGGAAAAACTTATGACGGAGAGCTGACGGTAGATATTTCCAGGCTGAGCGATGGTGTGGATGCGGAAAACAAAGACCAGAATCTGGAATACAAATTATCCGATCTGGATGCATTTTACAATTCTGACGGCTATCCGCTGCTTCGCTGGCTGACAGAGTCGAAACATGAATATGTATATGATGCATACGAAGAAGATGATGAAGTAGATGACGGAAGTTATGAGGCCTCTAAGTCCACTTCGGAGGCGACAACAGATTCCTCTGTAGAATCTACATCTGATTCGGCAGCAACAGACATTCCGGAGCCGGTGAATATCGAGACGGTAGATGTCAGCGATTGGTTTGATGACAGCGATGGCGGTACCGGCGACAACAGACATCCGGAAGCTTATGATTCTTATGAGGTGCTGTGTTATAACAGTGGGCCGGAAGTGCTGTATGCAAACGGAATCAGCATTGAACAGAAATTTATCCAAAATGTCAATGGCGTGACGCTGGCAGAGTATGCCCGTACAAACAATCAGATGAATCAGCTTTCTGCTTATTATGAGGACCTGCTGGATGCGGCAAGCCAGGTACATGATATGGTAAACCAGACGCAGGATATACAAAAACAGTTTGACAATACCAATGTCTATGTATATCTGGTAAATGAAGACGATGGCAGTGTATACACGAATGTTCCGGCATGGAACACAGCGGATCAGATGTCTCTTGACCAGCTGGAAGAACAGTATCTGACAAAAGATTATTCTGCAGAAGGCAAGTACCTTTACATGATGGTGGATGAGGCCGCTGGAAAAAGCTACGCATCTGTAACTTTCATGGCAGATGAAATAAAGGGAATGATCAGTGATGCCATGGGCGATGGTAACTGGAGACTTTTTGCAGGATTGGATACTAATTATCATTGCAAAACGTCACAGTCTTACTATGACTCCATGTATTATGCGGCTTACCAGGATATATCCTCACAGATCGCATTTAATTTTGGAGCCGGCGAAAACCGCATCAATGTTTTCGTGGCTATGTGGGTCTTCTTATGCATTGCAATTGTGATGATCGTAATGATCGCGATACAGACCGGACGCAGACCACAGGATGATGAAATTCATCCGGTACTCATGGATAAGTTCCCGATTGAACTTCTGATGATCAAGGATATTATTCTATGGGGCGTACTGTTTGTTGTGTTTATGGAAGCAGTTGTCCGTATTTTCACTAATTCCGGATATTATTACAGTATGCTGCCGTATGCATTGGAAAATGTTATGGCTCGATGTACAGTTTATGGAATTCTGGCAGCAGCATTGTTTGCATGGGATTTGAAAACCTACGGACGCAGGATCAAAGAACGCAGACTTGGCGGAAGTATCATCGGAGGCATCCACCATGCGATAAAAAGAACCGTAGATGCATCCAGAAAAACCATTCAGGAGTCTTACCGTGCGAAAAAAGCAAATAAACAGCTTCTGATCGCATATGTTGTACTACTTGGAGTGCAGACCATTTTTATGTGGATCATCTGTTTTTGTGCATATAATCTGTTACCGGGGTGGGCTGTGATCTTCCTGGTGCTGATGCTGTTGTTTGACCTGTTTGTATATCTGAAAATGCTGAAGACCACGAGCGGAAAAGAAGCCATCAAGGACGGTATCCAGCAGCTGGCCGCAGGAAATCTGGATTACCGCATCAATACGGAGCATATGTCCGGAGAAAATCTGGAACTTGCAGAAGAAATCAACAAAGTCCGTGACGGTGTGGAAAAAGCAGTCGACGATCAGATGAAAAGTGAACGTCTGAAAACAGACCTGATCACAAATGTATCCCATGATATCAAGACACCGCTGACTTCCATCATCAATTATGTGGATATTTTAAAACGTGAAAATATTCAGGATGAGCGGATCGCCGGTTACATTGAGATCTTAAACCGCAAGGCACTGCGCCTGAAACAGCTGACAGAGGATCTGGTGGAGGCTTCCAAGATCAGTTCCGGAAACATTACCCTGACGATGCAGGAAATCAATCTGAAACAGCTGATCAAGCAGACGAACGGTGAATTTGAAGAAAAATTCGAAGCAAAGAAACTGGATCTGATCTGTGATCTGCCGGAAGAGCAGATGCTGATCATGGCAGATGGACGCCGGATGTTCCGTGTCATCGAAAACCTGTATAACAATGCGGCAAAATATGCGATGCCGGGAACCAGAGTGTATGTAAGCGGAAGCATGGAAGGCGACACGGTTGTATTTTCCATGAAAAATGTGTCCGAGAATCCGCTGAACTTCAAAGCAGATGAGCTGCTGGAGCGTTTTGTACGAGGCGATGTGTCCAGAAGTACCGAGGGAAGCGGTCTTGGCCTGGAGATTGCGCGAAACCTGACGGTTATGCAGAAAGGTACCTTTGATCTGTATCTGGATGGGGATCTGTTCAAAGTAACGATCACATTCCAGAAAATCAAAAAAGAAGAGCAGAATCCGAAAACAGAGCAGACAGAGGCATAATATGTCGAAATTTTACGATGAGATTTTCTTGAGTACGGTCATAATTGTGCTACAATTAATATAACAGTAATAAAGGAGGATTTTATCGTGAAAAAAGTACGATATATGATTTCAGATGCGGCAAATATGATGCAGGTAGAGTCGCATGTGTTACGTTACTGGGAGGAGGAACTGGATCTGGAAGTCCCGCGCAATGAGATGGGACACCGTTACTATACCGAAGAGAATATACAGCAGTTTCGTCAGATCAAGAAATGGAAAGAAGAGGGCTATCAGCTCAAAGCCATTAAAATGATGCTGCATAATGAAAATCCGGACTGCGAGGAACTTTTACATGAAAATATGGCAGACAACCAGACAGGACAGGCATCTGCGGTGCAAAATGAAAAAATTACAGCAATGTCTGGAGATGGTCAACTGCCTCAGGTAAAAACCGGTGGACAGACTCTGCAGACTGAGTCGGCAAAGGATATGTCACGGCTGGAACAGTTTCAGCTTATGATGAATGACATTGTGCGAAATGCGATTGCCGAGAACAATCAGGCCCTTGGGCTGGCTGTCGGCGAGCAGGTGGGAGAAAAAGTCATCAAAGAGATGAATTATCTCATGCGGGAGCAGGAAGATGCACAGGAAGACCGCTTCCGAAAACTGGACGAGGCTATCCGAAGCAGACAGATGCAGAAGCGGCGGTTGCGCCGGGAGAAAAAACAGAAGGTACCGAAAGAGAAAAAGTCCCGGGGGCGTTTTCGAACCGGGGAAAGCACGCTTTGAGGTGGCTGAAAATTTAGGTCATGAAAAAGGACTCTGCGATTTTGTCTTGTCCGCTAACAATCGCTGGCCAAGAAAAAATAGCCAGAGTCCTTTCCTGTACGTTACGAATTTATTTCACGATACATCATTTATGCAATGACGTTGTGATGCAAAATTTTACGCCACTATGGTATCCGAACCGCATGCACATCTACGTTTATGATTAAATCAGGGGTATGCCGTGCATGCAAAATCCATTATCTGACTTATAGTGGAGAACGAGAAATTGCGTGCGAAATTTCATAGTGTAAATAGCGGAAACGCAGCATCTTTCCTCGGTAAACGATTTAGTGAGAGACTGAGTTTTGCGAGTTTTGCGCGAGCGGGAAACGACCAGCTTTTATGAGAGTTGGAAGTGAGCGCGATAAAACCGAAACAAAACGAGGGAAACGAGCGACTAGTGTCCGGGGAAAGATGCTGCGTTTCCGTTTTAATAAAATTAAATTTTCTTCAATTATCTGAAACAAGATTTACAGATATCCCCCGTCAAACGGTATAATCTGCCCCGTCAGGTACGCTGGCGCCGTGATCAGCTGATACACGAATTCTGCCA
>CAVKTR010000030.1:0-36256 GCA_963659325.1 Dysosmobacter segnis | reverse complement strand
CAGTCATAATTTCAGAAACCTCCCATATACTGGAAACAGTAAGGGAGGTTTTTTATATGGAAGAGAGACAGGCAGCCAGACAGCACAAAATTATCCTGAACAATCGGGGAACCTGTGCGTTAAACGGAATATCCGACATCTTATCCTTTGATGTCAATGAAATTTTGCTGGAGACGGAGATGGGCATGCTGATGATCCGGGGGATGGATCTGCATGTGAACCGGCTGACCCTGGAAAAAGGGGAGGTGGATCTGTCGGGCAAAATTGATTCGATTCAGTACTCAGATGTAAACAAGGGGAAAAATGGACAGGGAGAGTCGCTGCTCGGGCGGCTGTTTAAGTGATGGTAAGCCCGGAAATCTGGCAGCAGGGGCAATTATTTGTACAGGCAGTGTTTTTCGGGATCGCCATGCTGTTTGTCTATGATCTGCTGCGGATCTTTCGACGGGTGGCGATTCACGGAACTGTATGGATCGCGGTGGAAGATATGTTTTTCTGGGTGATCAGTGCCTTTGTGCTGTTTCAGTTTCTGTATCAGGAAAACGACGGGAAGGTACGGGGCTTTGTGATCCTTGGCATGTTTCTCGGAATGCTGCTGTACGGAAAGAGTTTCAGCGGTATTGTAGTGCGGTCTGGGACATTTTTACTAAAGAAAATTTGCGGTGGAGTTCTGTGGATCTGCCGGACTTTTATGAAACCTGTACGAATACTGATGAAGCCCATTGGTAAAAGTGTACAGAGGTTGCATAGAACGGGTAAAAAAAGTAACCGATATGTAAAAAAACAATTGAAAAAGTTGTGGAAAGCAGTTAGAATGAGTTTATGTAAACTTTAAACGCAGAGTATAGGTAAACAGAGGGCAGATTACATAATGCGTAAAATGAAACAGAAAAAGAAAAAACAGAACAGAACAGGTAAAATTTGTATCTCCTGCATGGTGATGGTTCTGACATTGATTCTGTCAGTTCAGATCGTGCATCTGTATGGAGTGGATGAAGGATATAAGCAGGAAGAGAAAGCAAAACAGGCGCAGTTGAAGGATGAACAGGACCGGGCCAGTGAGTTGCAGGAAAAGGAAGCTTATGTCGGATCGGATCAGTATGTGATTGATACGGCGAAGTCTAAGCTGGGGATGACATTTCCGGATGAGATCGTGTTTAAAGAAAAATGATATTTGATACTTAGTATATGAGCGGGATTTTGAATTTGTCCTGGCAGCTAACAATCGCTTGCCAGGAAAAATTGAAAATCCCGCTATTTACGTTTACGGCAAAAATTTTGGTGATGATTCTTTAGGTAGTGGCAAGAAAATTGGACTGATATGATTTATATTATGGAAAAATTTTGGTGATGATTCTTTAGGTAGTGGCAGGAAATTTAGCTATTTATACTTTGAAAAATTGCGCTGTATGTGTGAAGGGATGCTTTAGGGGGAGAAAAGTTATTCATGGATATATATTAAAATGCTTGAGGTGCGTCGAAAGGATTCGAAATCCCAGACATGAACGATTTTTGGCGAACGGTTCTCGGATTTTGGACTGGTATTTGACAAAGATTTTATCGGTGGACAGGTAGAATTACTTTCTGAATAAATTGAACGCAGATCGCAAAACGATGGTGTTCATGAGCAAGTAGCAAAAGTGGATTGCGAATGTCCGCTTTAGAAAAAATTCAGGGAGGGATGTATCGTGAGAAGAATGAATTTTAGTTTGAAGCATCTGGTTTTGTGTATGGCGGCGCTGGTGTCCCCTCAGTTTGAGCTGGCGGGGGTATATCCTCTGGTTCCGGCTCTTTTTATGACTGGATATATGGCGGGGGTGAACCGCAGTCTTTTGTTTTTGTGCAGTATCAGCGGTCTGATCATTTTGGCACCGGTGGCGGTTATGACAAAATATGCGCTGATCGTGCTGGTCAGTGCCCTGGTGGTGCGGGGCGTGGAATGGTACCGTGGTCATTGCCGGACGCTTCTGGCAGGGGGATTGTGCGGCGCGGTTACCGTGATCGTGGGATTGTTCTGGAATGGGCTGCAGCTGCCGGGAACATCCGGGATTTTTATCCGGATCTGTGAGGGGATCATGGTAAGCTGTTTTGTCTATGTGGTAAGCCGCCTGCTGGCGGTCATCCCGGAATGGGAGCCAAAAAGGGAACAGCCGCCGCTGATGTACGCCCCGGGAGGACGCAGGCTGACGGATTATGCGGAATCTTTCGAAAAACTGTCTCGCACTTTTCGGAAAATGAACCGGTTTAAGGATGATTTTTCCGCGGAGGAGCTGGGGCGTATGCAGACGGAGGTCACCGGACGGATCTGTGCTTCCTGCAGCCAGTGTGCCTTATGCTGGGAGGAGGACACTATGCCGATGTATCAGGTGCTGTACCGTTTTTTGCAGTCGCTGCAGCGGGGGGAGGATGTGCGGGAGAGTTCCGCGGAGCTTGGTGAGTACTGTATGTATAAGGAAGAGCTGGTGGAACAGGTGATGCTGGTGTTTGAAAAGGCACATCTGAACATGGCATGGTACAATCGTCTGCAGGAAAACCGGGATGTGATCGCTCAGCAGTTGGATGCCATGGCTTATATCATGGAGGACTGCGCCAACGAGGAGCAGGACGTGACTGCGAGGGAAGGAAAAATAGCTGCTTCTGTCCGCTATGTGTGGAAAGAGGCGGGGATTGTGATCGAGCAGCTGCGATTGCTGGAAAACAGTCACGGAAAATGGCAGGTGCTGCTTCAGGGTAGAGCAAAGGGAACAAAGTGTATATCTGTCCGGGAAATGGCAAAACTATTGAGTGGAGTCAGTGGCAGAAGTTTTGCGCCGGTGAAGGACAGCAAAGCCCTGCTGGGAGCTAAGGAGCAGTCCCTGGTCTTTGTGGAGGGATGCCGCCTGACGGCAAATTACGGTGTGGCCCGGGCAGTGCGGGAGGATGAGCAGGTGTCTGGGGACAATTTCTCTTTTCAGATGCTGGACAACGGAGGCTGCGTGATGGCAGTGTCGGATGGCATGGGAAGCGGTTATGCGGCTTGTAAAGAGAGCGAAATGGTGATAGATTTAATAGAGAAATTTATGGAAGCCGGATTTTTGCCGGATACCGCGCTGCGGATGATGAATTCTGCCATGGTGACACACGGGGAAAATAACCTGTTTTCCACAGTGGATCTGATGCGGCTGGATTTGGACAGCGGCCAGGGTGAGTTTTACAAGATCGGTGCGGCGGCGACCTTTATCCGTCATGGAGACGAGGTACGTCTGATCGCACAGAAAAGCATGCCGGTGGGCGTGTTTGCGGGACAGAGTGTACCGAAGGTGGCGGAGCAGATCGAGGATGGTGATTTCATTGTCATGATCACGGATGGCGTCATGGATCATCTGCATGTAAAAAATGCCGGTGAGACGATGCAGGAAATCATTCGTGGCATTGACACCACAAATCCGGCGGAATTTTCGCGGAATATACTGGAACAGGTGCTGCTTTTTACCGGCGGCCGGGTGCGGGATGATATGACGGTGCTGACAGCGGAAGTCTGGAACCGGTAAATGAGGAAAACAGATATGAGTATGCAAAAGAAAATACAAATATTTATAGAACAATATCATATGATAGAGCATGGAGACCATGTGGTGGCCGGAGTATCCGGCGGTGCGGACTCCGTCTGCCTGTTGCTGGTGCTTGAGCGGCTGCGAAAATCCATGGGATTTTCGCTGTCAGCGGTGCACGTAGAGCACGGGATCCGCGGGGCGGAAAGTTTGCAGGATGCAGAATTTGTGCGGGAACTGTGTGAACGACTGCAGGTTCCCTTGCGGACGTTTCCGGTCGATGCGCCCGGGAGGGCGAAGGAGAGACGGCAGTCTCTGGAGGAAGCGGCCCGGGAACTGCGGTATGAGTGTTTTTATGAGGCGTGCAGGGAGCTTGGCGCCAGCTGCCTGGCGGTGGCGCATCACGGGGATGACTGCGCGGAGACGATGCTGTTTCATTTGAGCCGGGGAACCGGCATCCGAGGGCTGTGCGGCATTGTGCCGGTGCGGCATGTGGCGGAGCAGAGCATAGATCTGATCCGGCCGCTTTTGTGCCTGACCCGGACGGAAATCGAGGAATTTCTGCAAAAGGAGCAGCAGGAGTTCCGGACGGACAGCACAAATGCGGACCAGAATATGAGCCGCAACCGGATCCGCAGCCAGGTGCTGCCACAGCTGCGCCAGATCAATCCGGCGGCGGTGCCGCACATGGTGCGGACCGCAGGGTATATGGAAGAAGTGTGTGATTATATTGACGATACAGCATGGAGCCTGGGAAAGCAGTATATCCGTTATTTCCCGGAGGAGCAAAAACCGCAGGAAATTCGGATCGCGAGAGCTGGTTTTACGGAAATGCCGAAAATATTGCAGGAAAACCTGTTGCACCGGCTGCTTGGAGAACTTGCAGGAAGCCGCAAGGATCTCACGGCAGTGAATGTGGAAAAAGTGCGGGAATTATTTGAATTTCAAGTGGGACGGCAGATTGATCTGCCTTACCGGATGATAGCAGAGGCCGGATATGAAGATATCTGTCTGTATCGAAAACCTGAAACACGCAAAACATGCGGCATAAATGAGGACGTGGATGCGCAGATAACATGCGAAACATGCGGCACAAATGAGGATGTGACTGCACAGATGGTGCGGGCAGACATGCAAGGAAATGGGAAGAAAACGGATTCTGAGAATATTTTCCAGAAAAAACGGACAGAACTGCCATTGGATGTATCCGGTCAGGTGCAGGAGTTTTTCGGCATGCAGATAAGCGCCAGAGTCTTTCTTTTTGATGGAAATTTTCAAAAAATTCCGAAAAAAACATATACGAAATGGTTCGATTATGATAAAATTAAGGGCACTGTTCAGATAAGAACACGCCGCCCGGGGGACTTCCTGCAGGTCAGGGCAGAGGGCGGACATAAGAAACTGAAAGATTATCTGATTGACAGCAAAATCCCGCAAAAAGAGCGGGATGCACTGGTTCTTCTGGCGGATGCCAGTCATATATTGTGGATCGTTGGCCGGCGGATCAGTGAGGCATATAAAGTGACACAGGAGACAAAACGCATTTTAGAAATATGCGTCAATGGAGGAAAAAAATGAGTGACAAAATCCGAGTTATGTTTACTGAAGAAGAAGTAAACGCAAAAATCAAAGAGCTGGGTGCCCGGATCAGTGCCGACATGAACGGCGAGCCGGTAAAGATCGTCTGCATCTTAAAAGGCGCGAGCTTTTTTGCATGCGAGCTGGCAAAACGCATCAGCGTTCCGGTTTCCATTGATTTCATGTCTGTATCCAGTTATGGTGATGGCACAGAGTCATCCGGCATCGTTCGTATCATCAAGGATCTGGACGACTCCATCGAAGGCGAAAACGTACTGATCGTGGAAGATATCATTGATTCCGGCCGTACCTTAAGTTATCTGGTAGAAAATTTAAAGAGCCGTGGAGCAAAATCTGTACGTCTCTGCACGCTGATGAGCAAACCGTCCCGCCGTGTGGTAGATGTTCCGGTGGATTATATCGGATATGAGATTCCGGACGAATTCGTAGTTGGATACGGTCTGGACTACGCACAGAGATACAGAAATCTTCCGTATGTAGGCGTTGTAGAATTGGACTAAAAATCTCCTGTTGCATACAGGAAACTGATCAGATATGGGATGAAAATGTTCCATCTGCTATCTGATTTCACTTTTGAAGGATTGCAGAAAGTATTTTTGAATTTAGAAAAGGAGGGCTTTGAAAATTGAAACGTAATTTTAGAGGCCTTGGAATATATGTAGTTATTTTCCTGATTATTATTCTGGGCTGGTATACGTTTGGTTCCAGGGGAATCACGTCAAATACCTGCACCCAGTCCGAGTTTGAGCAGAACCTGGATAACGATAAGATCAATTCTATCGTAATCAAACAGAACGAAGAGGTACCGACCGGAACGGCTACGATCCTTTTGAAGGACGGCAGCCGTGTACAGATGAATGTATCCGATGTCAGCATATTGCAGGATACCTTAAAAGAAGCAGATTTTACAAATTATACCTTGAAAGATGTGCCGGGACGCAGCACTCTGATCGAGATTCTTCCGTCACTGTTGATGGTAGTCGTGCTGATTTTCTTTATTATGAGTATGAATGCGCAGGCTGGGGGCGGCGGAAATTCCAAAATGATGAATTTTGGCAAAAACCGTGCAACACTGACCATGGGCGAGAACGTCAAAGTCAGATTTAAAGACGTAGCCGGCCTGAGCGAAGAAAAAGAGGAACTTGAGGGAATGGTTGATTTCCTAAAAGATCCGGGCAAATATACAAAGCTTGGTGCACGTATCCCGAAAGGTGTTATTTTAGTGGGACCTCCAGGAACAGGTAAAACTTTGATCGCAAAGGCAGTAGCCGGAGAAGCGGGCGTACCGTTCTTCTCTATTTCCGGTTCTGATTTCGTGGAAATGTTTGTCGGTGTCGGTGCATCCCGTGTCCGTGACATGTTTGCAGAGGCAAAAAAACATGCACCGTGTATCGTATTTATTGATGAGATCGATGCAGTGGGACGTCGTCGTGGAACCGGTATGGGCGGTGGCCATGATGAGCGTGAGCAGACATTAAACCAGCTGCTGGTTGAGATGGATGGTTTCGGTATCAATGAGGGAATCATCGTGATCGCGGCAACCAACCGTGTGGATATTCTGGATCCGGCATTACTGCGTCCGGGCCGTTTCGACCGTAAAGTATATGTTGGCCGTCCGGATGTGGGCGGACGTGAGCAGATTTTAAATGTTCATGCCAAAAACAAACCGCTGGCGGACGATGTAGATCTCAAGCAGATCGCGCAGACCACTGCAGGATTTACCGGAGCAGATCTGGAAAACCTGTTAAACGAGGCTGCCATCATTGCGGCAAAAGAAAAGAGGATGTATATCTGCCAGGAAGATATCAAGAAAGCATTTATTAAAGTAGGAATCGGTGCGGAGAAGAAGAGCCGTGTCATTACCGATAAGGAAAAACGGATCACAGCATTCCATGAGGCCGGTCATGCGATCCTGTTCCATCTGCTTCCGGATGTGGGACCGGTGTATACCGTGTCTATCATTCCGACCGGAGCAGGGGCTGCAGGTTATACAATGCCGCTGCCGGAAAAAGATGAGATGTTCCATACAAAAGGCCAGATGCTGCAGGAGATCATCGTAGATCTCGGCGGCCGTGTGGCAGAGGAACTGATCTTTGAAGATGTGACCACCGGTGCATCCCAGGATATCAAGCAGGCAACTTCCCTGGCGAAATCCATGGTTACCAAATACGGTATGTCTGATGACATTGGTCTGATCTGTTATGACGATGACGAGGAAGTGTTTATCGGCAGAGATCTGGGACATACCCGTGGATACAGTGAGACTGTAGCAGCCAGAATCGACAGTGAAGTGAAACGGATCGTAGATGAGTGTTATACAAAAGCACGGGCAATGATCCGCGAGCATGAGGATGTACTGCATCGTTGTGCCGAACTGCTTCTGGAAAAAGAAAAAATCAATCGTGATGAGTTCGAAGCTTTATTTGATACAAAGGCGATAGAAGCGTCTGCTGAGTAAAAATTGTGGGAAGTGCACAGAAAATTGTGCGAAATTCCTGTAAAATGCGGAGATGGTTACTGCTGGGTAATAGAAAATATGCACAAAAACTTGATATGAAATTTGTGAACTTTGTGAACACTTATCGGCTGGGGTTTGCTATTATAATACCTGTAAATACCCCCAATACATTATATAGTTTTTTGCTACCCCCATAGTAAAAAATACCTTCTCCTTTTGAAAGAGACAGCAGATCGAAATGGCTGTCTCTTTTATTTTTTTGATAAAACGGAAATTATTGAAAAAATACGAAATCGGGAAATCTTTTCTCAGCAGCTAGTCACTCGTTACCTTCGTTTCGCAAGAGTTTTATCGCGCTCGTTTCCAGCTCCTATAAAAGCTGGTCGCTTCTCACTCGCGCAAAATCTTGTGAAACTCAGTCACTCGCTAAATCGCTTGCCGAGAAAAGATTTCCCGATTTCTTACATTATACCAATACAAATGTTAAAAAAGATAATTTGAGGAAGATAATATGAAGTATGATTCAGTACAAAAATTCAATAGTGTAGAGAACTATATTTTGCAGATGCGGCCTATTTTGAGAAAGCGTGCGCTTTTCTCCGATGGTACATCTGACTACAGGATTCCGCCGGAGCCGAAGGCGGGCGAGACCGTGAAAATCCGTTTTCGTACCGCGGCAGATAATGTAGATCTGGTGGTGCTCTGTCATGAGGATGAAAAGATCGAGATGCACTTGACGGATCGTGAAAGAGACTTTGATTATTACGAGGCTGAGATCCGTGTGGGCGAGGAGCAGTACAAATATCATTTTGAAATTGTTTCCGGTATGCTGCGCTGCTGTTATGACCGGGCCGGTGTGTCCAGGGATTTCCGTCCGCAGTATGAGTTCTGCATTATTCCGGGATTTTCTACTCCGGAGTGGGCGAAGGGTGCCGTTATGTATCAGATCTTTACGGACCGCTTCTATAATGGAGACAAATCCAATGACGTAAAAACCGGTGAATATTATTACATTAACCGCCAGACGAAACAGGTGGACAACTGGGATAAATGTCCGGAAGATTTTGATGTTGCCAATTTTTACGGCGGCGATCTGCAGGGCGTTTTAGATAAGATGGATTATCTGGAAGAACTTGGCGTGGAAGTTATTTACTTTAACCCGCTGTTTGTGTCTGCTTCCAGTCATAAGTATGATACCCAGGATTACGATTATATTGATCCGCATTTTGGTGTGATCGTTGAGGATGGCGGCGAACCGATGCCGCAGGGCTGTGAGGACAATCGTCAGGCTTCTATCTATAAAGCCCGCGTGACGAATAAGAAAAATCTGGAAGCCAGCAATGAACTGTTTATCAAACTGGTGGAGGAAGCACACAGTCGTGGCATGCGTGTCATTCTGGATGGTGTGTTTAACCACTGCGGTTCGTTCAATAAATGGCTGGATCGTGAAAAAATATATGATGAATGTGATGATTTTGAGCTGGGAGCGTTTGCGACGAAAGACAGCCCGTACCACAGCTATTTCCATTTCCAGAACGATAATGCGTTCCCGGATAATGTGACATACGAAGGATGGTGGGGACATGACACTCTGCCGAAGCTGAATTATGAGGAGTCTCCGGAACTGGAAGCGTACATTCTGAATGTGGCAAAAAAATGGGTTTCCCCGCCGTATAATGCAGATGGATGGCGTCTGGATGTGGCAGCTGATCTGGGACACAGTCAGGAATACAATCACCTGTTCTGGAAAAAGTTCCGTAAAGCGGTAAAAGAAGCAAATCCAGAAGCATTGATCCTTGCAGAGCACTACGGCGATCCGAAAGACTGGCTGCAGGGCGATCAGTGGGACAGCGTCATGAACTACGATGCTTTTATGGAACCGATGACCTGGTTCCTTACCGGTATGGAGAAACACAGTGACGAGTACAAGGATTACATGCTTGGAAATATTGAAAACTATGAGAATACCATGACACATTATATGGCAAGTTTTGCAACACCGTCTCTGCAGTGTGCCATGAACCAGCTGTCAAATCACGATCATTCCCGTTTCCTGACACGTACAAACCATAAAGTAGGCCGTGCAGTAAACCTTGGCACCCAGGCAGCTTCTGAAGGAATCAACAAAGGTATCATGAAAGAGGCGGTTGTTATTCAGATGACCTGGCCGGGAGCACCGACCCTGTATTATGGAGATGAGGCAGGACTTTGCGGATTTACGGATCCGGATAACCGTCGTACTTATCCGTGGGGAAGAGAAGACAAGGTGTTGATCCGTTTCCACCGTGATATGATCCGGATCCATCGGGAAAATCCGGCACTCAGAACCGGTTCTGTGAAATTCCTGCGGGGGGAAAAAGATATTCTCTGTTTTGCAAGATTCAATAGAAATCAGCAGTTTGTGATCGTGATAAATAATGATGCTTATACGAGAAGTATTGAAGTTGGTGTGTGTGGAGCCGGAATCCCGTCCTCCTGCAAACTGACACAGATCATGTATTCCACAGAAGAAAATTATTCCATGGCGCCGGTTATCTATCAGGTGGAGGGCAGTTATCTGAAACTGACATTGCCGAAGTTTTCAGCTGTTGTGCTTAGACATAGCACAGAAGAGGACTAAAGCAACACATATAAACACTAATTTAATCTGACAGAATTAGTTGTATGAAAATTGCGGCTATGATATACTTTAGCTGTAACTAAATTAATTGAAACAAAAGGTTTTGGCTATCAGAATACATTGCACGATCAGCAGCAAGACACACGGGTGTGGCTCCTGAAAAAGTATCCATAGCAGAGCAATCTTCATACTTTATTTTATTGTCAAAAGAAAAGGCGCATGTTACAATGAACGCAGTGAGATATCGCTGGTAATCTTGTAATACCAGAAGCATCGTTCAACTATAAAAACTATATCAAATACATTATATTACAATCACTGTTTGAACATGTGCATCTCATAGCAAGGGCAAGGAATAACAAGGAGGAGAATGTTATGCTGGAGAATGACTTGACGAATATTGAAATGCTGATAATGAAATGTATCTGGGATACACCTGAAGAACTGGCCTTGTCACAATTGGTAGCAATGGTGAATGAGCGCTTTGATAAAAGCTGGAGACCTCAGACAATTTCTACCTATTTGGCACATCTGGTAAGAAAAGGTTATCTTGCCATGCGCAGATCCGGAAAAGTATTTCTGTATCATCCGGAAGTATCCGAGGAGGATTATCGATCTTCTCAGCTCAATGAGCTGGTTCATTACTGGGGCGATCCGGGAACACCGACAGAATTCCTTTCTGCTTTGTTTGTGACTGGTGATAAGGACCATAACACAAAGGAAGGTCTGAAGGACTTAAAAGACTTAATGGATGAACTGGATTAATTTTTTCTTTTTCGTAATTATTCTGAATACGCTGACAGGGACAGCGGCATATTTCCTATGTAAACTGCTGACCCTGATCGCAAAGAAGCGCAATGCGATACGGATTATTTATCCGTTACACAGACTGGTAATGGTGTTTTATATTGTGCCATTTGGATACCTGTATATCAGGTTCAAGTTTATGGTGCAGTGTGGACATGGTACGCAGAGACAGATTATTTTGGGTGATGGATTTTATGGGAATCCGTTATTCTATACAATTCTTGAGGTATCACTGTTTGTCTGGGTAATCGGTATGATCTGGTTTGCGGGGTATTATGCAAATAAATGGAAACATTACCGATGGATTTGCAGAAATAATCTTCCAATTCACGGTAATAATTATCGCGAAATATTACAGCGCCTGTATCCAGGCAGAAACTGGAACCGGGTCAAATTCTGTACAAATTTTACGATAAAATCTCCATGTGTCATGGGTGTATTTCCGCAGAGGATCGTGCTTCCTGAGATTCCGTATTCGGATGAAGATATGAAAATTATCCTGATGCATGAAGGCATGCACATTGTGCGTGGAGATAATCTTGGAAAAAAGATTGCTCTGGGAATTATATTGATCAACTGGTTTAATCCAATTCTGCATTTTTATCTGGATGATCTCGATACATGGTCAGATGTCGCCTGTGATATTCATGTGTGTAAGAAATATTTCAATGGCAAAGCGAAGATTTATTTTAATTTACTGCTGAAAGCCAGCGAGAGTGGCAAAACCATATTACCACCTTTTGTTTCACAACTAAACAATGAGGAATCATTGAGAAGGAGAGTGGAGTATATGATTAAGTGGCAGAAAAGTGGAAAACGAACCTGTCTCAGTGTGGCCTTGGCATTAGCTCTGGTTGTGGGAAGTTCTGTAACTGCGTTTGCATCCAGTGCTCAGGTAGCAACAAGCCAGAATGATTTGTATCGAGAAACTAGAAATGTTGAATATACTGAATCTGGTGATTATGATACAAAGATGGAGTATGAAGTAATTCCGGCAGATCAGGTAGATGAGGAAAAATGGAACAATGCGATTGTTATGAAAGAGGAGAGCTTGGTTCCATTAACTGTTCAGAAGAATTTTGACTGGTACATACCTGCAAATAACTTTGTAAGATCTACTGGATTTATTAAGAAAGCTGGTACGAGTGTATCAATTTCCTGTTATATTTATTCTGACAGATATAATCGTATTGGAATCCGAAGACCAGATGGTTCTATGCTGTGCTCCAGTGGAATGCATAATGTAGGAAATACATTTCCGTGTACAACTACAGGAACTTATTATGTGTTTGTAGAAAATCTTACATCGGCTGAAATCCATGCTGCAGGATATTACGTTAGATAACATTTACAATTCAGGTATTTATCTGCAAAGAACAATCCGAAAAAATGAATCAAAGAACAATAGATAAAATATATTGTCTGGCAGAAGTAGAAGCCGTCAGGCAGTATTTAAAAGTAGAAAGTGACAGACTGGAGGAGTCGTCAGAACCGTGCTTTGGATAAGGCATAAGTTCTGGCGTCTCTTTTTTGCATGGATTTTTTGATAGATACTATAAGAAGTGCCATTAACAAAAACATTAAAATAAAAATGGCATTTTTGCAGCGTTTGTCGAATTTTGTCGAAACCGTGTCGAACGTTGTCGACAGCCTCCGGGATCCCGCATTTTTTCGCCAAAAGTACTTGAAATCTGCAAGACTAAATTGATAAAATAGTCGCACACAAGGGGATACTGCAATTCCTCAGCGCAATATTACAGGGTAAGGAGAAAAAGAGATGGAAACGAGAGTATCAATCAGAGATATTGCAAAAATTCATGTAAAACAGCAGTTAGAACGCAAGAAAGCAATTTTATTAAATCTGGAACTGGACGCCTGTGCGCGCCAGGGAGTCGAATGGAAACCGACCGAAGGTATTCTTTCGATGGAAGACCGCAGCCGGTACGAAATGAATCAGAAAGTGACATTGCCGAACGGGACTTTCACCAAGCAGTTTTCCCTGCCGAATTATTTCAGAGGTGAGAACGCATATGCAGGCAGAGGATGTCATGTGCAGAAACGGGAGCTTCCGATGGAGCACATTCCGGGTGTTGCCCCTGTGTATTGCGGTACACCAGAGGAGTGGACAGCCTTTACAAGTAATTTTGATATTGCGCTGTTTTTCGCATGTTGTACATGGGATGAAGAAGAACAGGAATGGCGGCCATTAACGGAGAAAGAAATTCATGCACCGGTTGATGAGAATGGGGTGGATTACCGCTATGGTGTGATCTATATGGCTGATGCAGCAGATCATGGATTTTGCGGATCGTACAGTGAGACACCGGAATATCATGTGATGACACCGGCGGGAAGTCTGGTTCCGGGCAAAAATAGTCAGTACATATTTGCAATGCGTAT
Source organism: Dysosmobacter segnis (assembly GCA_963659325.1). Classification (GTDB taxonomy): domain Bacteria; phylum Bacillota; class Clostridia; order Lachnospirales; family Lachnospiraceae; genus Eubacterium_I. Next base: position 22,842 of record CAVKTR010000030.1, on the reverse strand, counting down.
GCGGGCTGCGGAAGGACTGCAGACAGACCAGCGTTTTGAACGTCTGGTGTTTGAACATACGGAAAAACTTTGCAGGGATGTGTATGAACTGATCACCGGCGAGCCATATGTTCAAAAAAAATTAAGAAAATAAACGGTTGAGTTTTTTTTGCCCTTGGGTTATGATGTCTTTATGCATGCGTGGGATAACTGCGTATTAAGAAGATAGTTGATAAAAGCACATGGAGATAAAAGATGGCAAAACGTAAAAAACTTTCCAAGAGACAAAGAAGAAAACGTAAACTGATTTTATTTATTATTGAGATTATTATTTTGATTCTGGTTGCAGGAGTGTTATTCCTGTACAGTAAACTGGACCTGATCAACAACAAAAAACTGGATACATCCAAAGTCGGTAAAGCAGATGTATCCGCTGAGACTCAGGCAACTTTCAATGGATATACGACGATCGCATTGTTAGGTCTGGACAACCGTGAGATGGGTGATTACAAGACGGGTAACAGCGATGTAATCATGGTTATGAACATCAATAATGAGACGAAGGAAGTAAGTCTGGTATCTATATACCGTGATACGTTCCTGAATGTAGCAGGGGAAGGCGAGGAAGCTTATTTCAGAAAAGCCAACGCAGCATATGCCGCAGGCGGTGCGGAGCAGGCTGTAACCATGCTGAACCGAAACCTGGATCTGGAAATTGATAACTATGTGGCATTTGATTTCTCTGCAGTAGCAGATGTGGTTGATATTCTCGGCGGTGTAGATATTGAGATTGAGAGTGACGAGGAACTTGATTATCTGAATCAGTACATCATTGATACAAGTAATCATACAGGTGGAGACAGCACGTTGGTAGAGCATACCGGAAAGCAGACACTGAACGGTACACAGGCAGTATCTTATGCACGAATCCGTTACACAAGCGGCGGAGATTACAAGCGTGCAGAGCGTCAGCGCCGTGTCCTGACTGAGATCATCAAGAAGGCAAAGGGTGCGAGTCTCAGTGAACTGAACAGCGCGATCAATACTGTATTCCCGCAGATCTCTACAGATTTGAACAAGAAAGATATCATCAGCATGATGGCTGTCATGATCAAATATGATATGGCAAACAGTGGCGGTTTCCCGTATACAAAGGATACCAAGACCATCAACAAAAAGACCGGTGATGTTGTAGTTCCGCTGGATCTGGAGAGCAATGTTGTTGAACTGCACAAGCAGCTGTTTGGTACCGAGGACTACGAGCCGTCTGACACGGTGAAAAAATACAGCCAGGAAATTATTGATCTGTCTGGGATGGATGCAGATCACAGCAGTGACAACCGTTTCAGTGAGCAGGATGATTTCTTTGGAAATGGTACAAGTACAACGGGATCTGATAATACCTCAGATAGTTCGGAGGGTACGACAGAATGATACGTTTGTTCATATGCCCGAAATGCGGGTGGCTGCGGACTGTTTCGAGAAGAAGCGGTGTGGAATGTTTTAAATGTGAGGGTGCAGAAATGCAGCCGGTGAAGCTGGAATATTCCAGATACGTGAAAATGTCGGAGCAGGAACGCAAAGATTATGTGGACAGCTGGATGTATATACATCGAATAAAATAAGCAAAAATGACATCCTTCATGCAGGAAACTGTATGGAGGGTGTTTTTGGTTCCTCTGTACAGAATGTGGGAAGAATATGCGGTATATGATATCGGAGCTTTGTACACAATATTTTTGAAGTATGACGATAATCGTTTCATAATTACCAAAAATAATGCAAATATTTTTACAATTTTGGTTAATCTGTTTTTGCTATAACTGCTATAATGACGCTGTAACAAATAAGGAACTACTTAACAAAACCTCTTTGTAGAAGGCTGCTAAGCAATTCAGATTTTTGGAGGAAAAGATAAATGAATACTTTAAAAGCTGAAAAAAGAAGCATGGATGTCAAAGCAAAGAAACTCAGAAGAGAGGGATTCGTAACAGGTAACCTGTTCGGTAAAGAGATCGAGGGCTCCGTTCCGTTGAAGATGGACAGAATCGAAGTTGAGCGTCTGTTAAAGACAGATCACAAAGGAAGCCAGATTATGCTGAATGTTGAAGGACAGGATTACGATGTTCTGATCAAAGAGGTAGATTATAATTCAATGAAACGTTGTGTTGATGAGATTGATTTCCAGGCACTGGTAAGTACCGAGAAAGTTCACTCAACGGCAGCAGTTGTAATTGAGAACCGTGAAAAAGTCCTTGAAGGTGCTCTGCAGGAGTGCTTAGAGGAGATTGAATACAAAGCATTACCGGCAGCACTGGTTGACCATGTTACCGTTGATGTAGCAGGCATGAAAGTCGGCGACGTTATCCGTGTCAAAGACCTTGAGATCGCTAAGAACCCGGATGTCGATGTTCACACCGATCCGGAAGCTATCGTTGTCATGGTTGATGCTATCAGAAACAGCATCCCGGAGGATGAGGAAGCTGACGAAGAAGCAGCAGAAGCATAAGAGCCCAATTTTCAATTCACTGAAAAATGTTATAAAAGGCGGAATCACAGAGTTAAGCGCTGTGGTTCCGTTTTTTGTGTATAAAATTCAAGAAAATCATCCATCTTAAATAAAGTGAATACTGTTTTTCAACTTATTCGAACGCTTGTGTAATAAGTAGAAAATGGTTATAAGCGGAACTAAGGTGAATGGAGGAAATGTCATGCAGAATAATATGGAACTTGGATATGAGATGTTTTGCTATCAGTGTGAGCAGACTGCAAATGGAAAGGGCTGTACCCGGCAGGGCGTATGTGGAAAGACACCGGAGGTGGCCAATCTGCAGGATCTGCTCATTTTTCAGTTAAAGGGCATCAGCTGTTATGGAAAAAAGCTGCTGGATCAGGGAGAAAAACTGGATAAATATGTGATTTCTTTTATCGAAAATTGCCTGTTTATGACCCTGACGAATGTAAACTTTGATGCAGAAGTCCATGTGAAGCTTCTGAAAGAGGCGCAGAAGATCAAAGATGAACTGCGTCAGCAGACAGGTGGAGTTGGTACCGAGAATCTTTATATGTCCTACCGTCTTCCACAGGAAAAAAGTGAGATGCTGCGCACTGCTGAAATTGCCGGAATCATGTATGAGCAGGATCTGGATGAGGATATCCGTTCTCTGCGTCAGCTGATCATCTATGGATTGAAGGGAATCAGTGCTTACGGGCATCAGGCGCGGGAATTAGGCTATTTCAGTGATGCGGTGGATGACTTTTATGTGGAAGCGCTGGCGGCTGTGACGGATGACAAAATGACGGTGGAAGAACTGATCCGTTTCTCCATGAAAGCCGGGGAGATGGCGCTGGCCGTGATGAAGACGCTGGATGAGGCAAACACGCAGACGTATGGAAATCCGACCCCGCATGCAGTATCGACAACGCTGAAAGCAGGTCCGTTTATCATTGTTTCCGGACATGATTTTCATGATCTGGAAATGCTGTTGCGGCAAAGTGAAGGAACCGGGGTGAATATTTATACTCATGGTGAGATGCTTCCGGGACATGGATATGAAGGATTGAAAAAATATCCGCATCTCATCGGAAACTTTGGCGGTGCGTGGCAGGATCAGCAGAAACAGTTTGATAACATTCCGGGGTGTATTCTGATGACTACAAACTGTCTGATGCGTCCGCGGGAAAGCTACAAAGACCGCATTTACAGTACAAACGTTGTTGGCTGGGATGGGGTAAAATATATCGGAAAGAAAGAGAATGGCGAAAAGGATTTCAGCGAGATCATTCGTCAGGCATTAGAACTTGGCGGCTATGCGGAAGACCGGGAAGTACAGCCGACGGAACCGTCAGATTGTCCAAAATGTCATCAGTCCTCGGAACTACTGACTGGTTTTGCGCATGAGGCAACATTGAGTCAGGCGGGAGAGATCGTGCAGGCAGTCAAAGACGGACAGATTCGTCACTTTTTCCTGATCGGTGGCTGTGATGGAGCCAGACCGGGACGAAATTATTATACGGAGTTTGCGGAACTTGTGCCGGAGGACTGCGTGATCCTGACACTTGCCTGCGGAAAATACCGTTTTAATAAAATTGATTTTGGAACTGTGGAAGGGCTTCCACGGCTGTTGGATGTGGGACAGTGTAACGATGCATATTCTGCGGTACGGATCGCTACTGCGCTGGCAGATGCTTTTGACACGGATGTGAACAGTCTGCCGTTGTCGCTGATTTTGTCCTGGTATGAGCAGAAGGCTGTGGCGGTATTGCTTGCCTTGCTGAGTCTTGGCATCAAAAATATTTATCTTGGACCGATTCTGCCGGCATTTTTAAGTCCGAATGTGGTGCAGTATCTGGTGGATACGTTCCAGCTGCATCTGATCAGTAATGCGGAGGATGATATCAAAACCTGTCTGAAGCAGGAGATATAAAAGCTGTCTATGATGAAGTAGGAAATCGTGTAGAAAATAGACAGTAGAAGATTCCATTTCTATTGCTTCAAATCTATGTTAAACTAACAGTATTCGGGATGATAGATAAGGATTCTGATGATAGATGTAATGCTCATGGAAATCAGAATGGTATAAAAGGCTGAATAAGCATATTTTTTGGAGGAATAAAAATGGAATATCGGATGAAGACAGCACATGGAACGCTGTTTTGTAGAAGGGAAGGCAGTGGACCAACCCTTCTGCTTATACATGGAGTAGCCTGTGACAGTGAATTTTTTCGACAGGCATCTGCAATCCTTGCAGAGCATTTTACGGTGATCAGCTATGATCGAAGAGGATACAGCCGAAATATTCCGGCAGAGGGAGAGACGGATTTTTCTGTCTGGGCGCATGCGGAGGATGCTGCGGAGATCATTCGGACGGAATTGAAACGAAAACGGGTGGAAGATCAACAGGGCGAGTTGGCAGAGGAAATAGAAGAGACGGAACGTTCAAATGAAGATACAGAGAATGCGTCTGGTGTATTTGTAGCTGGCTGCAGTGCAGGTGGCGCGGTGACAGCAGCGTTTGCAACAAAATATCCGGAAGTAGTACGACAGGTATTTTTGCACGAACCACTGATGCGGGGAAGCGGCGAACTGGCGGCGGAGCAGGATGCGTTCTGGGAGAAACTTCGAAAAGGAGCCGAGAAACACAGGATTATCACCTGTATGATGCACTTTGTCAACGCCATGGGCGGCATGAACCGTGATAAAGAAGGACAGTCCATGGAACAGCAAAGTCGGAATCTGAAAAATCTGGAACTGTTTCTGGAGAAAGAAATGGACAGTTTTTCGAGCCTGAATCTGGAGGATTTTAATATTTCGGTTCCGGTGACGGTAGCCTGTGGATCAGATGACAAGACAGGAATGTTTCATCGTTCTGCGTATCAGGCGGCAGAGACCAAAGGCTGGAAACACAGGATCGTACCGGGATATCACAATTTTGCTTCTGACGAACCGGAGGCATTTGCAAAATGTATTATAGAGGAATTTATTCCCAGGGGATAAATGGAGGAAAACAACATGTGTACAGCAGCAACTTATAAAACAAAAGATACTTATTTTGGCAGAACCTTAGATTACGAATTTTCTTATGGAGACGAACTGACCATCACACCGCGCAACTATCCGATGCAGTTTCGTCATGCAGGAAAAATTGACAAAAATTATGCAATCCTTGGCATGGCGCATGTGGTTGGTGACTACCCGTTATATTATGATGCTATCAATGAAAAAGGACTTGGTATGGCGGGGCTGAATTTTGTCGGAAATGCAGTATATCAGGAAGTATCAAAGGAAAAAGAAAATGTGGCGCAGTATGAATTTATTCCATGGATTCTGCGTCAGTGTGCGAATGTACAGGAAGCAAAAGAATGCCTGGGGCGAATGAACCTTGTTGGAACACCGTTCCATGAAAGTTTACCGACGGCACAGCTTCACTGGATCATTGCGGATGTGAAGGAAGCAATTACCGTGGAATGTATGGCAGATGGTCTGCATGTATATGACAATCCGGCGGGGGTACTGACAAATAATCCGCCATTCCCACAGCAGATGTTTCAGTTGAATCAATATATGCATTTGTCATCGAAACAGCCGGAAAATCATTTTTCAGACAAGCTGGAGTTACAGGCATACAGCCGTGGCATGGGCGCATTGGGGCTTCCGGGAGATTTATCATCCACGTCCCGTTTTGTGCGGGTTGCATTTACAAAACTGCATTCAATTTCCGGGAATTCAGAAAATGAGAGTGTCAGCCAGTTTTTCCACATTTTAAATTCTGTAGATCAGCAGCGTGGATGCTGTGAAGTCGCAGAAGGAAAATACGAGATCACGCTGTACACTTCCTGCTGTAATCTGAACAAAGGAATTTATTATTATACAACCTATGAAAATCACCAGATTTCAGCAGTGGATATGCATGCAGAAAATCTGGATGCGGCAGAACTGATCCGCTATACCCCGGTTACGGGAGAGCAGATCTGCTGGCAGAATCGGAAATAAGGATTGAAAAAACAATGGAAAAAATGGAAAATATTCTGAATGCTGTGAAAGAAGGCATTCTGATCGTAGATAAAGAAGAAAAAATCACGTTTATCAATGATGCTTATGCCGAATTTATTGAGCATACACTGGAAGAAGTAAAAGGGAAAGCATTGAAAGAAATTCGCCCGGGTGCAATGCTTCCGGAAGTAATGAAACGTGGAAAAATACAGGAGCAGATGCACCGCGTGGAAAATGGGAAAGAATATTTTGCCAATATGTATCCGATACGGGAAAATGGTGAAGTTGTAGGTGGGATTTCAACGGTTACATTTCTGGAAAATGCCCGTTTTCTGGCTGAAAAGATCGGGGAATTAAATGAGAAGGAAGCATATCTGGATGCACGAATGAAAAAAGTAAATGGTACCAGATACGATTTTGACGATATTGTATATGGCAGTGAAGTCACAATGCATTGTATCGAGATGGCAAAGAAGATTGCACATTCCGATATTTCGGTGTTGCTGCAAGGCGAAAGCGGGTGTGGAAAAGAATTATATGCACAGGCAATACATAACGAAAGCGAGCGCAGGAGTTATCCATTTATTGCAATCAACTGCGCTGTTTTATCCGGAAATATGTTGGAAAGTGAATTGTTTGGCTATGAGAATGGAGCGTTCACCGGGGCGCGAAAAGGTGGAAAAGCCGGATTGTTTGAAATCGCAAATAAGGGGACATTATTTTTGGACGAGATATCCGAGATGGATTATACCTTACAGGCAAAATTGCTTCGTGCCTTGCAGGAACGAAAAATCCGGAGAGTTGGTGGAACCAGAGAAATTGATATTGATGTCAGGATTATTGGGGCATGCAATGTGGATCTGGAAAAATACATTGAAGAAAAGAAATTCCGTCAGGATCTATACTATCGGATCGCGGCAATTCCGCTTCATCTTGTCCCGCTGCGTGAGCGAAAAGGAGATATTGCACCATTGCTGGAACATCATCTGAAAAAGATTTCGATTCATAATAAACGTAAAGTTGGAATTACGGAAGCGGCACGCAACATTCTGATGGAGTATAACTGGCCGGGAAATGTGCGGGAACTGGAAAATATTCTGGAATATGCAACGCTGATGATGACTGGAAATCAGATCGATGTGGAGGATCTGCCGCCTACAATTATGAGCGAGGGAAGCAACGTAAAAATGCCCACACTGGCAGAACGGGTGCATCAGTATGAACGACAGCAGATCATGTCAGTATTGGAGCAGTTTGGAAATACGCTCGAAGGGAAAAAGAAAGCTGCGAAAGCACTGGGAATTTCGCTGGCAACTTTGTATAACAAAATCGGAAAGGGAGATGCGTGATCTCTCTTTCCGATCGGTAAATTGGTTAAGTATTATAATTTAAAAGGGTGAAATCCAATGGTAAAAGGCTTAGATCTCCATTTCCATCAGAGCCATTCCAAGTGCTTTGCCGTGTTTGTCCAGAGCCAGGGAACGGGTAACGCCACCCCCCAGAGTTTTGTCAAGGACAAAGTTCATAGCACAGATGCTGTCGATGTCATAGCGGACAACTTTGCCTTTGCAGATTTCACTGAAATATTCTTTGACTCTTTCGCAGGTTACTTTTTCTTTTAATAGCGGATAATCTTCTGCTTTGTATGCAATGACGGAAATATTTGAGATATCTCCTTTGTCACCTGTTCTTGAATGTGCGATTTCTTTTAATTTCATGATTTATACCTCCTGATAATTTACCTGAATATCAACAATATCTCTTGGAACAAAAATGGAGCAGATGGATACTACTTCAGACACCTTCTTGGTAGCACCTGCACCGCCGGCAGGACCGTTTGTATATAATGCTTCTACTTCATTTGCAATTAAAGTGGCATTTCCCTTATCCTTTGTACGGCCGCTGACACGGAGCCGGATCTCCGGGAACACTTCCGGTGCATACTGACTGGAAATTTTGTCTCTGTAAAGGGAATTAAATCCAATATAATCTACACGGAATTCTTCCATGTCACAGCCGATGAGTTTCAGACGTTTTTCGATAATATCTGCTGCAAGCTGTGCACGGGCCATAGAGTTTGGACCGCCATAACTGATCTCACCTTCACCGATGAAGCAGTCACGATATCCGATGCTGACCTTTAAAGTCTCCGGTTTTCCGTGAGAAGTTGCATTTGCAGCGGCTACAATGTCTTTTCCCTGTTGCGTAAATGTGACATGGGAAAAATCTGCAATTGCATCCGGAGTCAGATAAGCTTCCGGATTGTGGATTTCGTAGATCATCTGTTCTTTACAGGTGTCTTCGCAGACAAGTCCGCCGGAACCTTCTACTTTTGAGACGGTAAAATGACCGGTTTCGTCAATTTCAATCAGTGGGAAGCCAAGGCGATCAAGGTCCGGAACATCTTTAAATCCAGGATCTGCGTAATATCCGCCTGTTACCTGACCGGCGCACTCTAGTAAATGACCGACCAGAACAGCCTGTCCCATCTGATCCGGGTTGTCATTAATATTCCAGCCAAATTCATATACTAATGGCGCGATAGAAAGTGCCGGATCGGATACACGTCCGGTAATGATAATGTCTGCACCATTTTTCAGTGCTTCCAGAATACCATCACAGCCGAGATATACGTTTGTGGATAACAGGGAATCCCTGATATCACCCAGTTTGCAGTCGAGTTCCAGAACAGAGTTGTCATAATACTGATCGATCTGTGGTAAGATATCGTCGCCTGTCACAGCTGCAATTTTCAATCCTGTCACACCAAGTGATTTTGCGATTTCTACCGTTTTATCCATGGCAGCCAGCGGGTTTGCAGATCCCATATTTGTGATCACTTTGATATGATTTTCTTTGGCCAGTTTTAAAATTTTATTCATTCTGGCTTCTAGTAACTGGTTATATCCTTTGGTTGGATCTGCCAGTTTGTCTTTCTGACCAATGGCAATGGTACGCTCTGCCAGGCATTCAAAGATGATGTAATCAAGGTTGCCTTTTTCCATAAGTTCTACAGCCGGCTCAATACGATCTCCGGCGTAACCGGCACCACTTCCGATTCTGATTTTTTTCATAGTTAATATCCTCCTTAATATAATCTGGATGTTTGAATTAAATACTGATTGCTCCAATAATGATGGATACAATTAACATTACGATACTGGTTAAAAATGCATATACAAATGTATGTTTCTGGTGCTCACCAAGGTCAATGCCTGCCAGACCTGTCAAGAGGAAGGTCGATCCGGTAAGCGGACTGATCGGGAATCCCACTGTCATCTGTCCAATGATGGAGGCACGACCGATCATAAGCGGATCAACACCGAGGGCACCCGCCGCATTGGCAACAACCGGCATTACGCCATAATAATAGGAATCCGGATCGAATAATAAGCTTAACGGCATGGAAATCACTCCGATGATAGCAGGAAGTGCTTTTCCGAGTGTTGCAGGGATCAGACTTACCAGAGCGGTACTCATGGCACTGAGCATACCGGAACCCTGCATGATACCGATAAAAGAACCGGCGGCAAACAGCATACTTGCCATCATGAGTGCGGATTTTGCATGAGAATCCACAAGCTCTTTCTGGATTTTGATATCCGGATAATTTACGATCAGTGCAATTGCAGTCGCGATCATAAATACAGCAGCCGGTGGTAAAATAGAGGTGATCAGTACAACAACGGCAAGAATGATCAGCGCAATGTTAAAAATAAATAATTTTGGACGTTTTAAATTATTGTCTTCAATAGTTGTCTGTGTGGAATTATCAAGTTCGATCTGGTTCAGGGAATCTCCTAATCGTTTCTGCTCTTTTTTTCCAAGAAAAACAGCAACAAAAATGATAAATGCAATGCCGGCAACCTGTGCCGGAATCATCGGTTTGTACAGATCGTCAATTGTAGTATCCAATGCAGTAATAGCGCGGATGGTCGGGCCGCCCCATGGAAGCATGTTCATAACGCCGGCTCCAAGTGCAACCAGAGTAGCAAGGGTGGTTTTTCGCATTCCGAGTTTTTCATACAGAGGAAGCATTGCCGGAATCGCGATCAGGAAAGTAACGGCACCGGAACCATCCAGGTGTACGAGACATGCAAGAATAACAGTTCCGATACAGATTTTCACCGGATTTTTTCCGACGACTTTTAAAATACCGCTGATAATAGGATCAAAGGTACCGGCATCTGTCAGGATACCGAAAAATAAAATTGCAAAGATAAACATAACACCGGTCGGTGCGATGTTTTGCAGACCGGAAGTAATAAATCCACCCATAGTTGTAAGTGAAAATGTTCCGTCTTCAATGGATATCAGTCCGGCGAATCCTGCGATAAGACAGCCGACGATCGGAACGATGATCAGTGCTAATAAAGTCTGCATTTTTTTTGTCATAATCAGGATCAGCATGATTATGATTGTTAATGCGCCAATAAGTGCTAACATAATAAAATCGTCATCTCCTTCGTTTGTTTTTTTTTGATAAATTCCATGGCCATGGATTTGATTTATCGTGTCGAAAATATATAGAGCAAAAACCATGCCAGTTTTTAGATGGCGTTTTAAGCGGGTCCATAAAAAAACAATTCTAAAATATTGGAAATACCAAACGGATCATCGACCTGTTTTTGATTATATCTGAAAAAATATCGGCATGACAGGAGTTCTTGAAAATTAGAAATGAATTCTAAAATATTAGAATACGTGTTGGAGTTCGGGGAAGACGCATGTAAGAGCCGGTGCGTGATCCTAGTACAGCGTAAATTAAGTATATGCTACATTGACGCAGGATGATTTTCTCATATGCAAGACGGAGGAATGAGGCGTAGCGGTGGCTACGGCGATTGACGACAACACAGCAGATGAAAAATCAGACAAGTCAATATGGCGGTTACTTAATATTCGCTGTACTAGTACATCGTAAATAAAAGTGCTATCATATTTTTTCGTATTATGCTACAATCGGGAATGAAACAGGAGAATAATTTATGGTAAATATTATAAAAATTAACGCTGTTTCCTGTAGAAATTGAAAAAATATTGGTTTCGGCATAAATTTGGGGATTATGAATAGAGAGACAACAAAGTTTTATGACAGCATGATTTATTTGTAAGGAGGATATGCAAATGAAACGTAAAAAAATAGCAGCACTTGGATTAGTTGTAGCGCTGACGGTAAGCAGCAGTTCCGCAGTATGGGCAGCTTCCATGCCGCAGAAGCAGCAGCAGGAGACTGTGACAGATACAGCAGAGACACAGGATGCAGAAAATACGGAAGAGGCAAAGCAGCCGGAAGAGGATGCATCAGTTGATACCGATGTAAATCAGAACGAAGCAATTTCGGATACTTCTGATTCAGAAAGCAGTACGGATACGGTTGTGGAAGAGCAGAATACAGCAGATGGCACGGTGCCCGATACAGCAGACGGATCTGATGCGCAGAGTCTGTCATCAGATATAATGACGATAGAAAACGATGATGCAGCTGGTACTTCAGATGTTGCGGAAGATGACACAATGCTGCAGGAATCTGAGGAAGAAATTTCCCTGCAGGAAGCACAGGTCATGGCAAAGGCAGCAGTCAGCACGCCATCCAGTATTGGTGGCGTGGCTACGACAGATATTATCAACGCAGCGAAAGTTATGATCCGCAAATATGAGGGGACTTATAATTCCGTCAATCCAGATGATAACGGCGCACTTTCCATCGGAAAAATGCAGTGGCATGCGAAACGCGCAAAAAGTCTGCTTCAGTCGATCATTGCCGGAGATGAAACTGCAGCAAAACAGATCCTTGGAGATGCACTTTATAATGAGATCATGGATGGGAAGATCAGTTGGAGTAATCGTAAATTAAATAACGATGAGACAGCGAAGATCAAGGCCTTTCTGGCAACAAATCAGAGTCGGACGGCGCAGGATTCCCTCGAAGACACCGATGTAACTGGTTATATCAATGATATTTACAATCGCGGCATCAGAAATGCAGCAGCTGTTGCTTATCTTGCGGATGTGGAAAATCAGACAGGTTCCGGTGGTGTAAATACAATCCTCAGTTATGCAAAGAATCTGGGTAATCTGTCTGACCTGACATTAAACGAGATACATATCACGACGGTATGCTATGCATATATGAACCGGAATACATGGCTGGCGAAATCTGACGCAAACAGGAAGTCTTTTATCACAAGAAGAATCAATGCCTACGTGGATGCTTCCGGAGAGGGCTGGACTTACTGTAAATCCGGAGATTACCGTATGCCGTCAACTTCTCCGAAAACAAATAAAATAGGAGTCCAGTGGCTGCAAAAAGCTTTAAATGATTATCAGGGAGCAGATCTTGGACTGGATGGAAGCTATGGACCGGCCACACAGGCTGCAGTAAAAGCATTTCAGCAGAATGCAGGTCTGACAGCAGACGGTGATTGTGGTGTGGATACAACCAGAGAGCTGATCCGCAGATTGTATTTTAACAAAGTTTACACCGGATCATCCGATATCATTGACCGTGATGTAACAGATATTGTGCAGGATTCAAATGGAAACTGGATTTATACAGTAAATGGAAAACAGGATGTCTCTTATACAGGTTTTGCGAAAAATGTAATGGGCTGGTGGTATGTGGAAAAAGGTCAGGTTACATTCAGTAAAGATGATATTATACAGGGAACAGTAAATGGTGAAAGCGGCTGGTGGAATGTACGTGGAAGCCAGGTTATTTTTTCTGACACAGTAGCAAATAATGCCGGCGGCTGGTGGCGTATTAAAAATGGAAAAGTTGATTTTGATTATAATGGAATCACCAACAATCAGAATGGCTGGTGGTATATCCGTGCGGGTCAGGTCGTATTTGATTATACCGGAGTATCCAACAATGAAAATGGCTGGTGGCGTGTGGAAGAAGGTCAGGTCAACTTTAACTATAACGGAATCACCAACAATCAGAATGGCTGGTGGTATATCCGGGGCGGACAGGTAAAATTTGATTATACCGGAGTATCCAATAACGAAAATGGCTGGTGGCGTGTCGAGGGCGGAAAAGTCAACTTTAACTATGATGGAATTGCCAATAACGAAAGCGGCTGGTGGTATATTAAAGACGGAAAAGTAGACTTTAACTATAACGGAACCGTTCGTGTAAAGGGAAAAGCCTATGTAGTGAAAGACGGAAAAGTAGTGATTTAAGGCATTGCAGAAAAATATGTCATAAGTTGCCGGATGCGTATCCCGCAAAAAGAATGACGAGGCATTCCAGGATGTTTTTGAAAGAAAAATTGCAAAATCAAGTGTCAGAGTGAAAAAAGTGAGGAAGTAAAACAATGTTATTTCAGGAACAGGTAAGAAAGGTAAAAGGTGCAGCGCCAAAGCTGGCAGCGACCACAAATGAACAGCGAAACGCAGCGCTTGCAGCAGTGCGAGAAGCACTGCTGCAGCATCAGGAGGAGATTTTCGCGGCAAACAGCCAGGATCTGGCGCAGGCAGAGGCGGACGGCGTGTCCGGCCCGGTGCTGAAACGTCTGAAGTTTGACGAAGGAAAACTTCGCGACGTGACAGCAGGAATTTCGGATCTGACAAAGATGGAAGATCCGCTGTTTCGGACGCGGTTTGCCAGAGAACTGGATGAGGGGCTGGTGCTGAAACGTGTCACCTGCCCGATCGGTGTCATTGGTGTTATTTTTGAGGCGCGCCCGGATGCACTGGTGCAGATTTCCGCATTGTGCATCAAGAGTGGAAATTGCGTGATCTTAAAAGGTGGCAGCGAAGCACTGCGCAGCAATAAAAAACTGTTTGACATTATTTATGAAGCGGTTATTGCGGCAGGACTTCCGGCAGACTGCATGATGCAGCTGGAGGCCCGTTCCGAGATCAATGAACTTCTGGAGTGTCATGAATCTGTGGATCTGCTGATTCCGCGCGGTTCCAATGCGTTTGTGCAGTACATTATGAACCATACGAAGATTCCGGTAATGGGACACGCGGACGGCATCTGCCATATTTATGTGGATAAAGACGCAGACCTTGCGAAGGCAGTTCCGATTATTGTGGATGCAAAAACCCAGTATGTGTCTGCCTGCAACACGGTGGAGACACTTCTGGTTCATGAGGATATCAAGGATCAGCTGCTTCCGATGTTAAAAGAAGCATTGGATGCGAAAAAAGTAGAACTGCGTGGTACGAAAGATGTTGCAGCGGTTGTGGATTGTGTACCATCCAGCGAGGCAGATGACAAAACAGAATACCTGGACTATATTCTTTCTGCAAAAACTGTCAAAAACATGGATGAGGCGATCGATCATATCAATCATTTCGGTTCTCATCACACCGACTGCATCATTACGGAAAATGCGGATGCAGCAGAGCATTTTATGAATCTGGTGGATTCCGCCGGGGTATATCAGAATTGTTCCACCCGTTTTGCAGACGGTTACCGTTATGGTTTTGGCGCGGAAGTCGGCATCAGTACAGGAAAACTTCATGCCAGAGGACCAGTCGGTCTGGAAGGCCTGGTAAGCTACAAATACAAACTGTACGGAAATGGACAGATCGTGGAAGATTATGCTTCTGGCAAAAAGGAGTTCCATTTCAAAAATATAGTATAATTATGCATGAAAAATGAATAAAAGTATCGTACATATATATAAAAAACAGAGAAACTGTATAATATTCGAGATAAGCTGAAAAAATATGCATATAATATTAATTTTTATGCACAATCACCATTGCAATCTTTCCTCAATGGAATTATAATGGACAGCAGTAATAAAAAACAGGATTGTAAAAAATGCGCAGAGGAAAGTCGTATGTGCATTCGATTTGAAGATGAGCATTTTGCAGTGAGAATGCGAAGGCATTCCGGATAGTTCTGACTGAAGAAGAGGAGAGAAAAGCATGAAAGTAAAGAAAATCGCAGCCCTGGCAGCTGTTGCAGCAATGGTGCTTTCTATGGCAGCATGTGGTGGTACAACAGACAGTGCATCTGATAGCAGCGCAAAGGGAGAGACAACAGCAAAAACATCTGACAGTGATACATTAATTATGGCGACTAATGCAGCATTTCCGCCGTATGAGTATGTAGATGGCGAGGACTATAAAGGAATCGATGTTGAGATCGCACAGGCAATTGCAGATGATCTTGGCATGAAACTCGAAATTGATGATATGGATTTCGATTCCATCATTCCGGCGATCACAACTGGCAAAGCTGACATGTCTCTGGCAGGCATGACCGTGACAGAAGACCGTAAGAAAAATGTAAGTTTTTCAGACAGCTACGCGACAGGTGTCCAGGTTATCATTGTCCCGGAAGATTCTGATATCACAGGACCGGATGATCTGGCAAACGATAAAATGATCGGTGTGCAGCAGGGAACAACCGGACATATCTACTGCTCTGACACACCGGAAAATGGTGGTTTCGGTGAAGATCATGTAACCGCATATCCGAATGGAGCAAGTGCGGTTCAGGCATTGTTGACGGGAAAAGTGGACGCAGTTGTTATCGATAATGAGCCGGCGAAAGCGTTTGTAGAAGAGAATCCTGGCTTGAAGATCCTGGATACAGAGTACGTGACAGAGGATTATGCGATCGCGATCGCAAAAGATAATACGGAACTGTTAGATAAAGTAAACACATCACTTGCAAAATTAAAAGAGAATGGCACAGTTCAGACAATTATTGATAAATACATTACTGCTGAATAAGATTTTGCAGGGAGTGCAAACTTGCAGGGATGCACAGAAGAATATCTTATGCGTTGCATGATAAGCATCTTGCAGAAAAATGGAAAGGGCATTCTGGAATAAGATTTTTTCAGAATGAATGATTCTGACTGAAGTAGAAGATCAGAATGGATATAGAAATGATTATGAAAGTGACGGGGCAGCAGCAGACGCTGCCCTGTTTCTTCTATGGATCAAAAATATTATGTAAGGAGAAAGAAGGATGAAAGAATGGCTTATGAACCTTGATGATGCATTCGTCCAGACGTTCGTGGAGAGTGAACGCTGGAAGTTGTTTGCGAAAGGTTTTGGTATCACGATCAGGGTGGCGGTTCTTGCTCTGCTGATTGGTATTGCTATCGGTATTCTGATAGCAGTTATCCGTACAAAACACGATTTCAGAAAGAAAAACGCACATGGGTTTGGAAATGTGATCTTAAATATTCTGAATGCGATCTGCCGCGTCTACCTGGCAGTCATCCGCGGAACCCCAATGATGGTTCAGCTGATGATCATGTATTTTGTAGTCTTTTCTTCCAGCCGTCATGAAATCGCAATTGCGACACTGGCCTTTGGTATCAACTCAGGTGCGTATGTTGCGGAGATTGTGCGTGGAGGAATTATGTCAGTAGATGCAGGCCAGATGGAGGCAGGACGTTCTCTTGGTATGAATTATGGCCAGACCATGCGCTGCATTATTATTCCACAGGCGATAAAAAGTATTTTGCCGGCACTGGGCAATGAGATGATCACATTATTAAAAGATACATCTCTGATGACTGTGATCGGAGCGAAAGATCTGATGAAAGCGGCACAGACTGTTAATGCAGTGACTTACCAGCCGTTTATGCCATATGTCAGTGTTGCAGTAATTTATCTTGTATGTGTTATCGCACTGTCTAAGGCACTTGAGCGGCTTGAAAGGAGGATGAGAAGCAGTGATAGACGTTAGGAATCTGCAAAAAAGTTTTGGAGACCATAAAGTCCTGAACGGAATCAATGAACATATTTATCCGGGTGAAAAAGTGGTTGTCATCGGCCCTTCCGGTTCCGGAAAATCGACATTTCTGCGTTGCCTGAATCTGTTGGAGGAGCCGACTGCGGGAACTATTACCGTAGATGGTGAGGATATCACGGATCCGAAGACTGACATTGATAAAGTGCGTCAGAAAATGGGAATGGTATTCCAGCAGTTTAATCTGTTTCCACATCTGACCATCAAAGAGAATATCAAACTTGCACCGGTGAAACTGAAATTGATGTCTGAGGGCGAAGCAGACCAGAAAGCCATGGAGCTTTTAGAGCGTGTCGGACTGCCGGATAAAGCAAATGCATATCCGAAACTGCTTTCCGGAGGACAGCAGCAGCGTATTGCAATTGCCCGCGCGCTTGCCATGAACCCGGAGGTAATGCTTTTCGATGAGCCGACCTCCGCACTGGATCCGGAGATGGTTGGAGAGGTTCTTCAGCTGATGAAGGAACTGGCCGATGATGGAATGACTATGGTGGTTGTGACACACGAGATGGGATTTGCCCGTGAGGTTGGAACCCGTGTGCTGTTCATGGATGGTGGAAACATCGCTGAGCAGAATAATCCGAAGGATTTCTTTGAAAATCCGCAAAATCCACGTTTACAGGAATTTTTGTCCAAAGTGCTCTAAATGCCAGTTCGTCTGTGCAAGGAATAAAACGCAAAGTAACTTCAACGAAAATTTTACAATGGTTTTCTTATGGAGTTACTTTGCGTTTTTTCCATTTTATTCCCTTGTTTGCCTTAGTTGCCTGAAAGATAAGCAATAGCACAAACAGGAATTTCATGTATTATAGTGATAAGAGCTAAAAATAGAGTAGGAGAAGAGAAAATTATGTATATTATTCCAAGACCACAGCAGTGGTATCAGAAAGAGGGAGCGTTTACGCTGGAATATGACCGGGGGATTGTGCTAAACAGCAATTGTCCGACGGAAGTTTATGAAGACGCGCAGATGTTGCAGAGGGATCTGGCGGATTATGCAGGTTTTACCATGCACATCAGCCGTGGAACTCCGGAAGCAGGGGATATCTGTCTGCAGTTAGGTGAGCATATGGAAGAGCAGGAGTACACACTGCTTGTTCAGACGAATGGAATGTGTATTACCGGCGGCAGTGCCTGTGGTATTTTTTATGGTATTCAGACTTTGCGCCAGATCATTCGGCAGTGTGGCTGTTGTATTCCGTATACGATCATTGTGGATCAGCCGGAAATTTTGCACCGGGGATTTTATCATGATGTGACCAGAGGACGGATTCCGACCATGGATTATCTGAAAAAACTGGTGGATCGTATGGCCTTTTATAAGTTAAATCAGCTGCAGCTATATATGGAACATACATTTTTGTTTCACGGATTTTCGGAGGTCTGGAGAGATGATACGCCGCTGACTGCGGAAGATATTCTGGAGCTGGATGCTTACTGCAGAAAACGTCATGTGGAGCTGATTCCAAGCATTGCATGTTTTGGACATTTGTATAAGGTGCTTCGGACAAAAACATATGGCGGGCTGTGTGAAATGCCCGGAATGGAAGATGAACCTTTTGGATTTGTGGATCGCATGCGGCATCATACCCTGGATGTGTCAAATCCGGAGAGTATGCGTCTGGTAAAAATGCTGATTGATGAATTTATGCCACTTTTTACAACGCAATATTTTAATTTATGTGCGGATGAGACTTTTGATCTGGGAAAAGGAAAAAGTGCAGCATTGGCAGAGGAAAAAGGAACACAGCGCCTGTATATGGATTTTGTAAAAGAACTCTGTGAATATGTGGTGAGCAAAGGAAAAACACCAATGTTCTGGGGCGATATCATCTGTGAATTTCCGGAGGCAGTGCAGGAGTTACCGAAAGAAACAATTTGTCTGAACTGGGGCTATGATGCGGACTGGCCGGAGGATTCTACACGAAAGCTGGCGGAAGCGGGAGCCAGACTTTATAACTGTCCGGGCGTTAGCGGCTGGGATCAGCTGGTGAACCAGATTCGTGTTTCCTATGAAAATATCAGCAGAATGTGCCGGTATGCGCATACATACAACGCAGAAGGACTGCTGAATACAGATTGGGGCGACTGCGGACATATCAACCATCCGGATTTCAGTCTGCCGGGCATGATCTACGGAGCTGCTTTTTCCTGGAATCTGGAAATCCCGGAATTTGAGGATATCAATCGTCAGATTTCAAAAATTGCCTACGGAGATGAGACGGAAACGCTGGTGTCTTTGCTGGCGCACATTTCTGAAAGTTGGAAATTTACCTGGAGAAATGCAGTAGATTGGATGGAACAGGCGCCAGATGTACAGTTAGAATCTGCTGGAGTGTATAAGAAAGCTGTAGAGGATCTGGAACAGATTCAGACGGAACTGTATCAGTCTGTCCCACACCTTCCAATTGCGCAAAGAGGACAGATTCATGCATATCTGATCGCAGTAAAGGGAATGATTTTATTGCAAAAGATCGGTATTGCATTGAGTGATAAAGGAATTATTTCTGAAATGCAGGAAGATGGAAGCATGTCAGAAAAAGGACAAAATAAGTCAGAAGACGAGTGTTGGAATCCGGAGAAAGAACAAAACATGTCAATGGATGAACGTTGGAATCTGGCAGAAGCACTGGAATACTGGCTGTATGATTACAAGGAACTCTGGCGTAGCACGAGCCGGGAGTCAGAACTTTTCCGGATTCAGCATGTGATCTGCGCCTATGCGGACTGGCTGCGAAACTAAGCGAAGCATGACATGAAGTTGTATTTTTTGGAAGTGAATTTAGAGATTCATCGATTTCATAGGAACGGTAATTCTTAAGAAAAATTCAGAAATTCAATAGAGGATTTTCAAATTTCTCTGTTATACTGGACGAGTCACCAAAAAGAGAAAAAGAGTTTGAGCACAGATCATTTGTGTGTTAATAGATGTGACTTGGAAGGGCAGACGAGTAGGAAAATGACAGAACAGAGAAGAAAGAATTTGATTCAGACAATGATATATACAGCGGTATTGGTGGCGGTGTTTGTGTGCCTGATCAGCCTGATCCTGCCGGAGGGATGTTTTTATGGTTCTATGACAGACTGGTATAATCAGCATGTAACGCTGGCAGAGACGATCCGTAAGGTCTGCCTGCAGGAAAAGACACTGGCCCCGGCCTGGATTTCCCTTGGCGGTGGCAGTAATGGATTTCAGTTTGCATATTACGGATATTATCGGCCGGATATTATCATTGGATGCCTGCTTCCACAGGTGCCGATGACGGTTCTGATTCCGATGTATGCACTGGGCTGTTATCTGGCAGCGGTACTGTTGTTGGAATACTGGCTGCATCTGGAAGGACTTTCCACGTTTCTGGCATTTTTCGGAAGTATGTTGTTTTTGCTGGCAGGCTGTTTTTTCCAGACACATCGTCAGATCATGTTTGTGAATTACCTGCCGTTTCTGATCCTGGCGCTGATCTTCCTGAAAAAAAGAAGATTTGCGCTGATGTCAGTCAGCCTGACGCTGGTTTATCTGCACAGTTTTTATTATGCGATCGCCTGCCTGGCAGTCATTGGATGGTTTGCCATCGGCATGCTGCGCAGAGAGGATAAGTCTGGCAGAAAGAAGCTGCTGTTTCAGGGTGTGGTAAGTGTATTTTTATCCGTGGGAATGGCGATGATGCTGCTCCTTCCTACGTTTTTGTCGATTTTGGAGCACAGACACAGCGGGGAAAAGGCGACGACGATGGCGGATCTGATCGTGCCAAATGCGCAGAATCTGCTGTATTCTCCGTATGGAATGGGACTTACGATCATCTGTGCGTATCTGCTTCTGGTTGGCCTGACAATCCGTGAAGTGCGCTGGCAGTTCTGGCCTTTTGCATTGCTGGTGGTTGGAATTTTTTCACAGCGGAGCGAGACATGGTTTGCGGGAATTCTCCTGGATCTCATCGTACTTTTTGTGATCATTGTGATGGATCTGATCTGGCGCAAAGTGATGGGAACGATGGGAGCAGCACGTATTTCTGGCGGAGAAACCGGTCTGGTGCGGTATCTGCCGTTGTTTGTAATGCCGTTTCTGATTTATTTGTGTGTGGCAGCCGGAGAGGGCTGGCAGGGCATTCCGAATAAAGACGCCAGTCAGCTGGCAGGTTCAAAATCTGCGGCACTGGTAAATTTTCTGATGGGAACGGAAGAAGAGGAAACTCAGAATGGTTCAGCACCGGCGAAAAACAGTGCAGATCAGAAGCAAAATAAAGAGCAAAGTCAGATCGAGGATCAGACACAGGAGGAAGAAAATTTCACAGAGGAAGAACTACAGGCCATCTGTGGAAATAAACTGTATCGCTGTGATAAGCTGACGGACACCAAGACGGAGTGCAACGCGCTGCAGTTTTACGGTCAGCAGAGCGCAAATATGTACTCTTCTGTGACAAATCCGCTGTATCAGAAATTTTATTATAATGTTGTAAAAATGCCGATTCAGATCAATAACCGGACGGCGCTTCTGGAGGAACGAAATCCGTTGTTTGCACAGCTGATGGGCGAGCGTTATATTCTGACGACGGAAAATAAAATGCCTTCCGGATACTCTGTACTTTTACAGAAAGGAAAATATGTGATCGCGGAGAACCCGAATGTGCTGCCAATCGCGTATACGACATCGGATATTATTTCGAATACACAGTTTGATGCGCTGAATGACACGGAAAAAATGTCAGCGTTGAGCCGTTATACCGTAGCGGGAGATGAGGAACAGAAAAAAAGTAAAGGTTTCTGAAATGGAGCAGATTTCTTTTCCATCCCTGGATTCGGAGGAAATCAGTATTACCGGTAATGTTCAGATCAAAACATTGAAAAACGGATATCGCATTCAGGCGGGAGAAGGCGGTGGCGTGCTTCGTATTCCGCTGGATTCCAATATGAAAAATGGTACATTATATTTCAGATTCAATGTGAAAAATCGTACCGATAATGCGGTTATAATATCAGCAAATGGAAGAAAAAACAAATTGTCGGGGGCAACGGCGCCTTACCCGAATGAAAACGACTGTTTTTCCTATATGCTGAAGGAAAAGGGCAATGATAAATATATCTCTTTGAAGTTGTCAGCAGGTACTTATGATCTGACTGATATGGAATGTTATCGTCTGCCGACAAAACTGTTTAGTAAAAAGCAGGTGACCGCCATGGAACTGCTTTCGGAAGAACAGTGGGAGTCGGACAGTATTTTGGCTGGTACGGTAACGGCAGAGTCGGATGAATATTTTGTGACATCGATTCCGATGCAGAATGGTCTGATACTGTACGTGGATGGCAAAGAGACAAAGCTTGAAACAGTGAATACTGCTTTTGCAGGAGCAAAAATTTCAGCCGGTTCTCATACGATTGATTTGAAATTTGAGGCACCGAGACAGAAATATGGTAAGATGGCAAGTCTGCTGTCAGCAGTATTGTTTGTAATCTGGGCGGCAGGAACGGTATTATATAAGAAGAAAATGGACACTTTTTAAGGTGTCCGTTTTCTTTTGCAAAAAATTTCTTTTTTTACTTAAATTGGTAGCACCAATGTATTGAAATTATTAAAAAAACTGATATAATTCATAAGGAAAGTATCAGATTCAGAGTAGAGAAAAAGAGCAGTTCTGAA